>JBGAGR010000027.1:0-42775 GCA_044226645.1 Aggregatilineales bacterium | reverse complement strand
CATGACAGTCATAACAAACCGCCTTGTTGGTCGCAACGGTGGGGTCTTTCTGGTCAAAAATAGCGACCGTGGAACCATGAAAATCAGTCAGATAACTGTCGAAAACATTGGTACTGATGTTGTACTTCGACATCAGGCTGGCATCTGCGTGGCATTTAGCACACAACTCCGGCGAACGGACACGAAATAGATTGGTCGTCGGATCATTAATGTTGTGAACGCCGTGACAGTCAATACAGGTTGGAACATCCGGGTTCCCCTCCTGCAACAAAGCCGCCCCATGTACACTTTGACTATACTGATCAAAAATAACACCGTGACACTTGCCACACGTCAACGAAATACGCTGACGTGGCTCGTTGGGTGTCTGAATATCATGGCTGCCGTGACAATCGATACAGGTCGCCGCTTCCAGCGTCCCTGCCCGAATAGCCGCGCCATGTACACTATCCTGAGAACGGGTATATTCGTCCTCATGGCAGGTACGGCATGATCCATAACGCTCAAGCTGGAAGTCTCGAACCGTCTGAGCAGCTTCCGGTTGATGCGGGTACAAATGGTCAGTGTGGCAGTCCGCACAGGCTAATGCTCCCTTGGAATTGGCATCACCGTGTACTGACCCCGCCAACACCGCCGCATCAACAGTCAGCGACAGCGTTTCGCCGCTCGGCAGTGTCCAGGTGCGCCCCGGCTGCGAATGACATAATAAACAGTATGCATTCGAGGGCTTCGTCTGGTCGCTGGTTGGCTGAGCGTCTGTCAAAACATCCGTTGGTGTGGGTGAGGGATCCACCGGATTCTGCAATACAGAATGATTTGAATCCGCAGCCTGAACCAGCATAGCTGTACCAGCCATGACCAGCAGAACACCAGCTAACATGAGCCAGTATCGTGCGGCTGCAAATCGGATTCCCTTGTTCATCGATTAGCTCTCCTGGGTTCCTGATTTGCGAAAGAAGAAAAAGGCTGCGGTTGCCATGATTAAGATAACAACGCCGATTATTAAGATAGTCACAGGTCGAACGCCAGTCGTGCGAACCGCTTCATCAGTCGCCGAGCGAATAATAATCGTCGAAGCCAGAGGCGTGGCAGTCGGTGCAGGCGCTTCAGTTGGTTGAGGAGTGCCCCCCTTAAGATTCAGGAGCGAAAGGTTATGCTCTGCCGAACTCAGGAGGCGATCAACATAGGCATAATTGTGAACGCCCAGACTTCCGTCATTCTGCACAAAACTCAACGCAGCCACTACCTGATCATACTCCGGACGGGTAACATCATCCGCTGCTGGTTCCGTGACACTTCCCAGCCGCGCATAAGCCACTGCAAGACGCGATTTCACCACTGCCTGCGTATTATCGACCAAAGACTGCAAATCCGTAGTTGTTAAGTCTTTATGACAGCCCGCACATGGGCTTGGCAGGTCTGGGCTTTCGCCGGGCAGCACTGGTGTAAACAGATGGCTTGCCCGACTGGTCGTGCCCGACCCGACTGGCACATCCTGCATGTGGCAGGTCGTACAGGTTGGGCCATTCTCCGCGCTGAAATGCGCTCCCGGAACACCGTCGATACCTGGCACTAATGAAATGCCCTGGAACATCTCTTTTACAGGATGATGAATAAGGTCGCCATCCGGATTGGTGTGACAATCCGCGCACAGCGATGCCGCATCCTTTATGAGGTTGTCTGGAACATCCTCGGCACTGTTATGCATACTGTGGCAGGACGTACAGGTGACACCAAACTGCGCCGTGTCCAACGTAATCGGATCTAAAGGCGCGCCCTCTCGATCTCCTGCCTCCACCTGCGCACGCAAATCCTGCACCCGGCGGAAATCCTGACTATGACACTGCAAACAGGTATCCGCCGCGTTAGCACTGTCGCGCATCGTATTCAAGGACTTCGAGTGAGCAGAATTCATCCACTCGTTAAACTGCATATTTTGCTGATGAGCATGACCTGTGCTCCACCAGCTCGTACTGTCATCCTTTGAAACGAGCGTGAAAATCGTGTCATCCAGCAAATTCATGCCGGGGGTATACTTCAACGTAAAGGGTAAATGACTGTCAGGTTCAGTCCCCCGGCTGTGACATTGACCGCAGACCTGTGGATCAGAAGCCGGGTTAATAGCAGCCCGAATGTCTATCAAATCCTGATCACTGGGATTTCTGGCTTTCTTGGCGAGACTAACATGATTGCTCGCCGGCCCATGACAGGCTTCGCACTGCACACCAACATCTTTCCAGCGAACCCGTTCGGCATCGTATCCTGTCGTGTGGCAGTAAACGCAGTTCTGCGCCCAGTCATAGCCATCAGAAGGCCATGTATCGCCTAAATCCAGCCGCTCCCATGCCTGTGTTTCAGTATTCCACAGCGCTGGCAGCACCTTATATTCAGCCTTACCAACTTTGTAGAGATAGGCCTGGGCGTGCTGTCCTGCCCCAATCGCGAAGTCGATGTCTTTTGCTGTAAAAGCGCGCGGTTCCGTTTCATCCGGGAATTGAACCTGACGAAGGTCTTCTCCCTGATCGAAATCAGCCAGAATGAGCTTCTTGTTCTTCGTGACATCCTGTAGCGCCAGGGCATGATTGCTCTCGCCGTGAGAACGCGCCAGGTTACGATGACAGGTCGCACACTCTTTCGAACCCATATAGGTCGGTGCATCGTCCTGGGCACTGACTGTCTGAGTTGCAAAAACCATTAAGCTCATTCCACTGATGATGAGTGCGCAGCCCACCAGCGCCAGGAATCGAATTTGCAATGATCTCATCATTTTGGATTTTCCCTGCGATAAATTGGACGGATAGTGGGCTTTCCCCGCATCGCCGTCTCCAGAATCAAGATACGTTGTTGAATACCTGTGCTACCCAATATGTCGGTAAACAGGATGGATTTTAACATGGTTTGCGACAAAGTGCCGTTCATCTGCAATTCTTTTAATTCGGAGCGCGTCACATTGTCGTGACATCTGCCACAAGCCTCCGGATTAGTGGTCGTTACAATCGACTCACGCACCGCACCGACTTCATCAGCACTCGCTTCCGCATCTAACTCCTGTGCCATTTCAATATGTTTGCCAGCCGAATCATGACAGCCTGAACAGTTCTGCACCCAATCTGTTGAATCCGCCTCACCAACATCGCCAGTTGTTACAACCCAATAGCTGGGAAGTACAGCGTTGCCATCATCGGTCTTCATAATATAATGTGACCCAGAATCAGAACTGACCGTATACGTCACATCTCTCGCGGTATAGGCATGGGTTTCACTGCCTGTATTGATCTGTCGGACAGCTTGAGCCGCGCTGAAATCCGCCAGGACTGCCTGCGGAGTGACGACTGAATTCTGAATCACCTGTGAGTGAAGCGCGTGCCACCCGTCATTATGCGAGTCGCTGTGACAGGTAAGGCAGGTGTTCGTTCCCACATAAACGATGTTTTCAGGAGTAACCGTCGCAATCGAATCGGCAGGTGCCGCGACAGTCACGGTGCTCACAATAATGAGTACCCCGGCAATCAATGCCATGATCCCCAGTATAGCAAGCAGCATTTGCAGCCGCTTCATGAACAATTCCTTTCAGCGCTTCTTGTGTGAGTCATACTCACCCTAGGCTTCATTGTCCCCCTTAAGTCGCCTTCTGCAATCAATCGTAAGAATGATCTTGTATCGTTCTCTTGAAGGATATTCACCTGCTACTCTACCAGGTGGTTTCGTACAGCCAACAATGCCGCCTGTGTCCGGTCACTCACATGCAGCTTTTGAAGAATGTGCTGCACATGTGTTTTCACGGTTGGCAGACTGATGCTGAGTGCCTCGGCAATGATCTGATTCGACAAACCCTGCACGATCAGTCGCAGAACATCAAGCTCACGTTCAGATAGGTCTTCGACTGGCATGTCGGTAGGTTCCGGCGTTGGCGGATTGCCATCTACCGATTGCGTCAATGCAGCTTCCAGCAAATGCCGGTCAATAAGTTCATCACCTGCCGCAGCGGCTTGCACCGCTCGAACGATCTGATTTGGGTCGGTCTCCTTTGAGAGATAACCGGATGCCCCGCCGCAAATAGCGCGTGCTAAGTAGCCAGGGTTCGCATAAGTCGTCAGCATGATAACGCTCGTCATGGGCGAGGTCGCTTTAATCTGCGGCAGCGCTTGCAGGCCATCACCATCGCGCATCCGAATGTCCAGTAACATAACATCCGGTTGGAGTTCCCGCGCCATTTCGACTGCCATCACACCGCTTTCCCCCTCCCCAACTACCTCGATACCGGGTTGCGTGAGTAATGCACGCAAACCCTGCCGCACGATGCCATGATCGTCAACGATTACGACACGGATATCCTCTTGCAATTGCATTTGGCCCATGGTTCACTTCACCGTTTCTCTAATTTCTTTAGTCAATAAATCCGTATTCGGCATCAAGGGCATCCAGACATGTATGCGGGTTCCCTTGTGCAAGGTAGTGCTGATTTCGCATTTGCCATGCACCAGTGCTGCACGCTCCTGCATGGTCGTGATACCCAATCCACGCCCTTCGCTGGTGAGCGATGCCATATCGAAGCCTTTGCCGTCGTCCTCAATGGTCAGGTCAACGCCATGACCATTGTGCATGGTCAGCCAAACATTCTTGGCTTCGGCGTGTTTGCGCACATTATTAAGCGCTTCCTGAGCGATACGGAACAGCGTCACACCAACCGTTTTGTCTGGTTCGGTGGGCAGAGATTCGATATCAAGCTTCAGTTTCCAGTTTGAGACCTTTGCAGTCGATTGGGCGACTTCTTCTATAGCGGCGGACAAACCCAGATCATCCAGAACAGCCGGACGCAGCCCTTCCACAATTCGCCTGCCTTCGATGATCGCATCGGTCAAAGCCTGACTGGTCAGATTGACACCTTCGCAACCATCTTGCGAATTCAAGCGACAATTCTGGCTGCAATTGGTGAGGTAAAAACGAGCACCCACAAGTTGTTGAATCAGCCCGTCGTGCAGATCATAGGCCAGCAGCTTACGCTCTTCTTCCTGAGTATCAATCAGTTTCTCAATCAGGCGGTGTTCCTGTGTGCGCTTACGCTCCAGCTCCTGCGACATTTCGCAGAACGTGCGGGTCAGAGCGCCAATCTCATCATGGGGTAAGCGCGATGGCAAAACCAGTGCTGGGCCACCTCGACCAAACGCGGCAGCTTGCTCTTCCAGTTTCAGAAGCGGCTTCAAAATCTGTTTCCCAGCCAGCAGTGCCAGAACTGAAGTGAGCAGTACCGCGCTAACAATGACCACGACAGTGATGCGGTAAAAGTCAGCCACCGCCGAGTAGAGGGTAGCTTTCGGTGTCTGGCGGTAAATTACCCAGAACTGGTTGGTGTCAGCACCCGAAAGATGAACTGCATCAAAAACGAACACATCTTCAGCAGTTTCAACACTTCCCCGCTGCCCCGTGAGCATCGGCTTGACATCAATCCCTGCCTGCGAAGGATCGAAATGTTCCGGGTAAACCAGATAGCTGCCATCCTGGTTGATCAATGCCCATAGGTCTTGACCGGGATCGGCAGGCAGATTACGCAGCAACCATCCAGCATGAAGATCGATTAATACGATGCCGTCACCTTCCGGCAGCTTGAGTGCATAATGCAGGTACGGTCTGGTGCTTTCAGTCGAATCTTCAGTCTGGGCAAATTCGGAAACGTAAACGGCTCCCGGTTGCAGCGCCATCGTATTGCGAAAATAGCTGCTGTTCGATTGGTCGGAAAATACGTCATCAATGCTGACATTTCGACCATCGGACTCGACTCCGATAATTTCCTGTCCCTCTGCATCAATATAGCGCAGCGCGTTATACATCGGGCGCACGGACGAGAACATCAGGAAGTCCTGAGCAGCCTCATTTTGCCATAAGGCAATCTGATCGCTGCTGGCATTTTCACTCCGCAGTTTCCGCAGCACACCCAGACTGCGCAGTACGCTCAGATAGAGCGCGTCACTATCCGCCTGCTGTAAAGCACTTACGATGCTCTCAGCCTGTAGATGCACCTGATGACTCGAACGTTCGAGTGCCTGCTCGGACAAAGCCGTGCGCGTGAAGAAATACCCGTAAAACATCATGCCCATAATGGCTATGAGCATCAAACCGACAAATACGAGAATAAGCTTCGCACGAAAGCTGGTCAAAAGCTGCATCAATTTCTACTTTCACTTGACGAATGGAACCACTACCGCTGCCAACAATTCCTATTGTGAAGTAATTTGCGTTTTGGCTGCGATGACATTCATCACGAAGAATAGGTAACGCAAGGAAGTTTCCTCCAAATAGAACTATGTTAGCCTTATGAAAGTGCCTTCCAAAATTGCTCGACAGCAAATCCGTTCAGGAAAGTCAGGTAATCCTGGATCTGTTTGAAGGCTTTTGTATTACTCCTTTAACCATTGTGCCATTTTATGAATATGAACATACATGTATATGATAATAATAAGATTGTTTGTAAGAGACTGAGTATGCAACGCTATTCAAAAGTTGTCAAATTAAGAAAGGCGCGGGTCATCGTTAAACCCGGTCACTCTGAATACGAAAGCGACAGAAACACGAACGCTAGTTTAGATTAGGGGCGATAAAGATCAATCTTATGAGCACCATATCCTCCACAACGGCAGCTTCACCAGTCCATTCAATAACTGCGCCTGGGCATTTTCGCTTCTTAAAGATCATGTCGATTCTCGCAATTCTGGGATTTCTCGTCGGATTGTACGCCGCGCTGGTATATGCCGGAACAGACAGTATGCAAGGCAATGTTCAGCGCCTTTTCTATGTTCATCTTGGGGCATTGATGGGTTCAGCACTAAGTTATGGCAGTGCTTTTGTCGGCGGTATTGTCTACCTGCGAACCCGAAATATCGGCTGGGACACGCTGGCACTGTCCAGCGTGGAAGTTGGAGTGACTCTCACCATCATCGCCCTCGCGACAGGCATGATATGGGCACGTCCGACCTGGAATACCTGGTGGACATGGGAACCGCGTCTGACCTCGGCGGCCATTATGGCACTAACCTACGCGGCATATCTGATGCTGCGCAATGGCATTGAGAATCCGAGACACCGCCGGGTATTCGCTTCGATTTACTCCATCCTCGCTATCAGCACCGTAATTTTTACCTTCGTCATTACGCGCCTTCGCTCCGATAGCATTCATCCCATCGTCATTGGCTCCGGCGCAACCAGTGGACAGGGTACCTTCGCCATGACCGCCAGTATGCAAGCAGCCTTAGCCATCAATCTGGTCGTCTGGTGTCTATTGATTACGCCAGTTTTCATCGCGTGGCGCATCCGTCTGGAAAACGCTCGCCGACCTGAAAAGGAAACATGATGCCTGAAACAACTTCCTACCTCTACCTCGGACTTGTGATCGCCTTAAGCACACTGGGGATTTTCATTCTGAGTCTCGCACTGCGCCTCAGAAAAGCCTTCAGGAACACCGATCCACTAAACAAGTAGAACCATTGAAACGATAGCGAATACAGATGAGATGCTGGCTGAAGAGTCAGCATTTTTTCTTTTGTTTACACACCAGGTAAGCAAAATAAAATCGGCCAGGCATGTGCCTGACCGACTTTACTGCATTGAATTCTAGAACTAGCTGGCTGGAGGAACCACAGGCGGACGTGTGAAGTCCTTGACCGCATCCGCGCCACCTACTGCTTCGATGCTGTCATACAGCACCTGAAGGATGTAGTCGGCGTTGTGGGCAAATACACCGGGATCCTTAACTGAATACTGATAGTTATACGCTGCACGCAGCAGGTTGGGTGTCCATGCCACATAACGATTGTCATTATTAGCTTCGTCCGCATCAACTGTCCCGTTACCATTCGTGTCAATGAAGAAGTACGGGTAAGCAGCCGACGAGTAGGCAATCGCAGCTCCGGCCTTATCGAGCGCATAGGCCTGAAGCGTCGTCATCAGCGTATCCTGGAAGGTTGCGATTTCGTCAGCAATGGGTTCTTCAACATCGCCATTGCCGTTATAGTCAATCGCATCAACGCCATCGGGTTCAGTACGGATCGTCTTCAGATCCTCTGGTGCTGAAACATCGTGGCAGTCTGAGCATTGATCGACCTTGAGTTCACCGGTATGCGTGTTATGGCAGTCCGTGCAGACCTGGTAGTCCTCAACGTGCATATACCGCCCGTTGTATTCCTTACCGTCGAACTCGTAAGCGCCCTTCACTTCGGTGCCAAACAGCGTTGCGCCGGCAGCAAAGTAGTGGACATTGCGGAAGGCCAGATCAGGCGATACATCATCATCGCCAACTTTTGCCTTCGTAATCGCTGCGTTAACGCTGACCGTCGATTCACGTCCCTGATGGCAGGAGATACACAGGTTCGATGGCGCACTATCACCAAAGCTAACCTTTGCGCCGCTTGGGAACGTAACTTCAGTCACTGCATACGGGTCAAAATTATTGCTGGTGTCGTGGCAGGTCGTGCAAGCCAGTGATTGCGACGGAGCCGACTTGATATTGACACCATTGGCAATATAGAAAGGCAGTCCGCCGGCAGTGTGGCAGCGCGTGCAGGCTGCTGGCACTACACCATCGGCATCCCAGTGACGGAACGGTTCGCCGGTAACATTGAAGTGACCAACATCATCGCGACTGGCAGTCGAGAGATCAACCGGTTCCTTCAGTGCGCCATTGAGTGAGTCGATTGAATCGTACAGCAGCTCAATGATGTACTTGGGATTGTGCGCAAACGCACCCGGATCCTTTACGGACACCTGATAGTTGTAGGCCGCTTCCAGCAAATTCGCCGTAAAGGCTTTGTAGCCATTGTCAAATTTGGCTTCATCTGTATCAACTTCGCCGTTACCATTGGTGTCAACGAAGAAATACGGGTATGCATCCGCTGAGTAAGCGATTGCGGTTCCATCTACTTCATTGGCGTAAGTCTGCATCGCCTGCATCAGCAGATCTTGCAGGCCGCTGATTTCACCTGCAATACCTTCCAACGTATCACCGTCGCCATCATAGTCTGCGCCGGAACCATTCATACGGATATTCTTCAGATCATCTACCGTCTGAACATCCTCATGGCATTCCGAGCAAACTTCCACCTTCACCTCGAGTGAGTGGGTGTCATGGCAGTTCTGGCAGGTATTCAAGCCGCCCGCATGGAGGTTACGCTGTTGGTAGTATTTATCAGGATACTGATAACCACCACGTGCTTCGCCACCGTATAGGGTTGCCGCTGCCGCGAAATAGTGAATATTGATGAAGCCAATGTCCGTGCTGACTTTGTTAATGTCATCGGTCAGACCGGCCTTTTCAATGGCCGCATTGACCGAATCGGTCGAAGCGCGACCCTGGTGACACTGCATACACCGCGCCGATGGGCCGACATCTTCAATCGTCACGCCCGACGGGAAGGTAACAGTCGTCAGACTGGATGCCGCGCTGTTATGGCAAGCGTCGCAGGTTACGACGGTGCCGATTGGCGCTTTGGCATCGACTTTGAATGGAGTGGAGCCATCACCACCCACGAAATCAATGTAACCGGGTGTCGAATGGCACCTGGCACATGATTCGGGGATTGCCCCATCCTTATCCCAATGTTTGAAAGCTTCTGCTGTAGTATCCGCGTGGGGTGACCCCGACCACTTTGTATAGATTTCCGCTAGATACGGCGGATTTCCATCCAATGGTGCACCAAAGCCCTCGAAAGGTGGTGGTGGTGGTTCTGTTGGGGTCGCGTCCTGAGCGAATACCTTTGATTGGAGCAGCAGCGACATACCTGCAATCAACAGCAGGACTCCGACTACGCTCAATAACCGATATTTTCTCATAAAACCCTCTCTGTAATCCGATGTACCATCCGCCGACTCAGATGAGCCTGGGGACAATACATTGACACTAAGTATTATTTTCCCCCATGCAGGGCGATAACACGTCAACCGCAAGAATGATTTCCTATCATCCTTGTGACGGATTGTACCTCAGAGTGTCTCAATTCTTTGCTAATCATCCCCTCGCATATCCACTACCGATAATCCGTATAGCCAATCCACTGGACAAATACGGACATGCTGTGTAATAGTCAAGCCGACACTATTCCAACCATTTTTAGGGAAGTTCTTATGTCAATTAGTCCGGAAGTGTTTCGTGATACGCTCCGTTATTTTTCCGCTGGAGTGACCATCATTTCAGTCAAAACAGGGGATCGTCTGCATGGTTTAACCGCGACTGGCTTTGTCACAATTTCTCAGACTCCCCCTCTAATAGCCATCGTCATCGACCATCGAGGCCGCGCCTACGAAATGCTGGAACAGCCGGAAACCGTGTTTTCCGTCAGCATTTTGCGTAACGAGCACGAAGCCTTAGCCAATCGCTTCGCCACCTCAAAAGAAGATCGCTATCTGGAAGGTAAATGGACAACAGCCGTAACGGGCGCGCCCGTCCTCGAAGATGCCCTTGCCTGGTTGGACTGCACCGTCAGCAATCGCATCCCGATGGGTACGAACAGTGTCTATATCGGTGAAGTCCAGGTCAGCTATACCAATCCCTCTCCGGAAGCTAGGCCTCTGGTCTATTGGAATCGCGCGTATCACGTCCTGGAATCATAATGCACAAACAGGATGATTACCTGCTGCTGCATGACACCGAACTCGACACGGAAATCAGCCGCAGCCTGGTAGAGCGCACTACCAACACACCATCCGCACTTGCAAAACTAATGCATACGTAATCATTTTCATCAGGCTATTTTTTTGACTTGCTTGCACGTAGATATTTTGATGAATTTCATCAAATTACTTGACAAGCCATGCAAAAAATGTTACTTTGACTTGCAAGCGCTTGCAAAAGCGCTGAACAGAATTAGTCAAAATGGATAACCTTATGTGAGTTGTTATTGGTGTTCTTTACTCACATAAGGCTGAAGTAGCACACTCTTTTTTTTGAACTATATTGCAAGCGCTTGCAAAAGCTGTGATCTCTTTATGAACGAAAACGACAGCACTCGCCAGAAATCCCACAGCGTAACCATCTTCGATATTGCGCGTGAAGCTGGCGTATCCTACTCCACTGTATCGCGTGTCCTCAACGGCTTTGAATTTGTAAAAGAATCAACACGTGAGCGTGTGACTGAAGCCGCCAAACGGCTCGGTTATGTGGCGAATTTGCAGGCACGCAGTCTAGCAGGTGGCAATTCCCGTATCATCGGTGTGCTGGTTCCCACCCTCAGTAATGGCTACATCGGGGACATCATCAGCGGCATTGATGATGAACTGGCGCGTGTCGACTATGACCTGATGATGTACACCACCCATCGGCAGCGCGGTAAGGAATCGACCTATGTCAATACCCTCACCAATGGCCCAACCGATGGACTGCTGCTCATCGTTCCGCTGATGCCGACTGAATATCTCACTGCGCTTCAGCAGCGTAATTACCCTCACGTATTGGTCGATCAGGCCGACCCAACAGGCAAAAGCTCAGTCATTGACTCAACAAACTGGCAGGGTGCTTATGACGGTACCCGTTATCTGATCGAATTGGGGCATCGTCGCATTGGCTTCATCACCGGCTTGATGGATCTTCACAGCGCCGTTGATCGTCTGGAAGGCTACAAATCTGCCCTGGCCGATCACAACACCCCCTTCGAAAAAGAATTGGTGGTTGAAGGCGATTACTTGCAGTCCGGCGGTTACAACGCTGCCCACAAATTACTCAATCAACCCCCTGCTCCCACCGCCATTTTTGCCTCTAACGATTTGGAAGCCATTGGCGCGATGGAAGCCATTCGTGAACGCGGCTTACAAATTCCCGATGATATTTCCGTTATCGGTTTTGACGATATTCCACAGGCATCTATTGTCTATCCCAAGCTGACAACTGTCCGTCAACCACTTGACCAGATGGGACGTTTAGCTGCCCGTCTGCTGCTCGAACAAATCGAAAATCCTGACCGTCCGCCTCGACGTATCACGCTGGCGACGCAGTTAATTATCCGCGATTCATGCCGTCCATTGAGTCCCGTTTGAAAGGGGGTGGTGAAGAGGGAAAGCATTCAATACTACGTTAATATAACCGTTTACGTTCGGAATACCTGAAGGAGTCAGTAAATGAGTATGAAAAAATCTTTACGGTTTGTTGTTCTAGCAATTCTGCTGCTCGCTGTGTCGGTAGGAATTGTCTCCGCGCAGGACCCTGTGGTTATCCACTGGTGGCACATCGATACCGGCGATCCGGGACTTTCGTTCTGGCAAGGTCTGGCCGATGCTTACACTGCCGAACATCCCAATGTCACCTTTGACATCACCGTCCTGGAAAACGAAGCTTTCAAAGCCCGTTTGGTCACCGTCATGCAGGCTGGCGATCCGCCGGACTTGTTCCAAAGCTGGGGCGGCGGCAAGCTGTGGGCATTTGCCGACGGTGGTCTGACCCGTAACATCGCTCCTGAACTTGAAGCCAACAATAACGAATGGAAAGACACATTCGCAGCTACATCGGCGCTGGAACTCTTCGGTCAGAATGGCGAATACTATGGTGTCCCGCGTGACTGGGGCGCAGTAGGCATGTTCTATAACAAGGCGCTGTTCACCAAGGCCGGACTCGATCCTGCAAACCCGCCAAAGACCTGGACAGAACTTCTTGACGCAGTTCAAAAACTGAAGGACGCAGGCATCACCCCAATTTCGATTGGTGAAAAAGACAAATGGCCGGGTCACTTCTGGTATGGCTATCTGGCAACCCGTGAAGGTGGTCAGGATGCTTTCCTCGCAGCTTACAATCGTACCGGTTCCTTTACCGATGCCCCCTTCGTCAAGGCCTTTGATGATCTCAAGCAGTTGGTTGACCTGAATGCCTTCCAGGATGGCTTCCTGGCAGCTACCTATGGCGATCAGGAAACAGTCTTTGGCAATGGTCAGGCCGCTATGGAATTGATGGGACAATGGTCGCCCAGCGTTTCCAAGAGCAACAGTGAGAGCGGCGAAGGTATTGGCGACGATCTCGGCTGGTTCCCCTTCCCCGTCATTGAAGGCGGCGCAGGCAATCCTGATGATGTATTCGGTGGTGGTGATGGCTTTGCTGTCGGCGCGAATGCACCCGATGAAGCCGTTGACTTCCTGAAGTTCCTGTCATCTGCCGATAATCAGCGTGCAGGTTTCGAGGCAGGATGCTGCTATCAGCCTCCGACTGTCAAGGGCGTGGAAGACACCTATTCCAGTGACCCCATTCAGTCCGCCATCGTCGATGCCCGCAATAATGCACCTTACTATCAACTGTACTACGATCAATTCCTGTCAGCTCCTTTGGCCGGTGCCATCCTGGACGCAGCCGAAGCAGTCTTTGCAGGTGCAGCTACTTCGGAAGAAGCAGCACAGATGATTGAAGATGTTGCGGCAGTTGAACTGTCGAGCAAGTAAAAGTTGTCCCTTGACTGGAGTGGCGCAGCCAATGGCTGCGCCCCGCTGATCACGATCTTCAATCAAGGGACATGATAATCATAAATCATAAGGTCTGTTTAGGAGAGGTGGAGATTGCGCCATTCCACATCAGGTTTGCTGCATCTCCCCTTCTTCTAACAAGGATGTATAAAAGACCCACATAGTTTGCCAAAGAGATTATTCTATGTCTGCAATTCGTTTTCGAATCCTTCCAAGAAGTAACACTCAATCCGATGTAGACAAACAGCGTGGTCAGATAAATAAAGCGCTTCTGGTTACACTGTTTACGCTCCCCGGAATGTTTGTGTTTTTCTTATTTCTGCTGATGCCAGTCACCCAATCCGTGTACTTCAGTCTCTACAAATGGAATGGTCTGGGTCCAATAACAGAATATGTAGGTCTGGATAATTACGATAAGTTACTTAATCAGTCAAATTTTCAAGCATCGCTTGGACACAGCTTCATCATTATGAGCTTATCGCTCCTCGTCCAGCTTCCCCTGGCGTTGGGTTTGGCTCTGCTGGTAGGACGCAGCCACTTTGCTGGCAAGAAGTTCTTCCGCACTGTTATGTTCATACCATTCGTCTTCTCTGAAATTATCAGCGCCATCATCTGGTTGTACGTTCTGAAACCAGTAGATGGTCTGGCGAATGTTGTTCTGACAACAATTTTCCCCGCAGTTGAACCAATATCGTGGTTAGGGGATCGCAACATCGTTCTGCTCGGCATTTTCGCCGTCATCACCTGGAAATACTTTGGCTTCCACATGATTTTGTATATGGCGGGATTGCAAGCCATTCCAAAAGACCTGGAAGATGCTGCCCGTGTCGATGGCGCTACGGAAGCCAGGGTACTGCGCCATATTACACTGCCACTTTTAGGCAGCACCATTCGTCTGACCGCCTTTCTCTCGGTATTGGGTTCATTCCAGCAGTTTGTCATCATCTGGATCATGACCCAGGGTGGGCCGGTCAACGCCAGTCAGGTCATCGCCACCTATCTGTATAAATTTGGCATCATACAGCAATCGCTGGGCTTTGGCAGCGCCGTTGGGGTAATTCTCTTTGCCATTACCCTCGTTTTTTCATTAGGTTATCAACGCATTGTACTGCGTCGCGATTATGCCGCCGGGAGTGACGAGTGAACCAGACATCCACATCCACCCATCGCCTACAATCTTCCTTCATAATGGGAACCAGGTATGTCATCCTGATTATCCTGACTCTGATTGTGATGGCACCTGTTGCTACTGCTGTTTCAGGAAGTATCCGGACAACGGGCGAATTTTTGACCACACCATTCGGACTGCCCCAGAACGGCATCCAGTGGGAAAACTACACCAGCATTCTGACAAGTGCCGCATTCTGGAATTCCCTGAAAAACAGTCTCGTCATTACGGTTTGCGTCACATCACTCAACGTTGTGTTAGCCAGTATGCTCGCCTTCATCTTTAGCCGTGTCGATTTTCGTGGACGCGGTATCCTCTTTAATATCCTTTCGTTGGGTCTGCTTTTCCCGCTGGTCATCGCCATCCTGCCCATCTTCATCCAGATACGCCAACTGAATTTGATCAACACACTCTGGGGCGTAGTCTTCCCACTGGTCGCCTTCGGCCTTCCCGGCAGCGTGGTGATTCTGCGTGGCTTCTTCATTCATGTACCCAACGAATTGGAAGATGCCGCCTATATCGACGGTTGCACCACCTTTGGCTTCTTTCGCTACATCCTGCTCCCGCTAGCACGTCCCGCATTGACGGCTGTTGCGGTATTGCAGGTCATCGCCAGTTGGAATGAGTATTTCTTGCCCTTGTTGGTTCTGAACGACCAGAGTCAATGGCCGCTGCCCTTGGGCATCATGCAGTATCAGGGACAATTTGGTACAGATTGGGCGCGGGTTATGGCCTACGTTACGCTGTTAATTATTCCCGCCGTCATCTTCTACCTGTTCGCAGAAAAATATATCGTCACGGGTCTTACAGGCGGCGAACTTAAAGGTTAATCCGCACTAATAGATGGAAATTATGTATGTCAACTTCAGTTCACATGGATGCAACACTATCGGTTGCAGCGCGGGTCAGCGCCCTCATGGCGGAAATGACCCTCGATGAAAAAATCGCCCAGATGGGCAGCTTTTGGGTCTACGAGGTTTTGGATGGAGTTACTTTTTCGCCCTCCAAAGCCCAGCAGCGTATGGGCAAGGGCATTGGGCATGTAACCCGCGCCGGAGGTTCCAGCAACGTCAGCCCGCGCCAGAGTGCCGAACTCGCCAACACCATCCAGAAATTTCTTCTGGAAAACACTCGCCTGGGTATTCCGGCCATCATTCACGAAGAATGTTGCAGCGGCTATATGGCACGCGAAGCAACCGTTTTTCCCCAGGCCATCGGAGTCGCCAGCGCATGGGAACCCGAATTGGTGGAGGCCATGACGGATGTGATTCGTGAGCAAATGCGCTCTGTCGGCGGTCATCACGCACTTGCGCCCGTCCTGGATGTCGCCCGCGATGCCCGTTGGGGACGGGTCGAAGAAACCTTCGGCGAAGACCCCTATCTGGTCGCCCGTTTGGGTGTCGCCTATGTCAAAGGCATTCAGGGCGATAGTCTCAAAAGCGGCGTTGTCGCCACAGGCAAGCATTTCGTCGGCTACAGTGTCACCGAAGGCGGCATGAATTGGTCACCCTCTCACATGACACCCCGCGAAATGCGCGAAGTCTTCCTTTTCCCCTTTGAAGCCGCCGTTCGGGAAGGCCGCATGGCCTCCATGATGAACGGCTACCATGAAATAGATGGCATTCCCTGCGGGTCATCGCGTGAACTGCTCACCGACATTTTACGCGGCGAATGGGGTTTCGATGGCACAGTCGTTTCGGACTACTTTGCCATCACAGAACTCATGCGCTATCACGCCATCGCTGCCGACAAAACCGAGGCCGCGCGTCTGGTACTCGAAGCCGGAATGGACATTGAACTGCCATTCACCGATAGTTTCGGTGCGCCCCTGCTCGAAGCGGTTCAGCAGGGCAAAATCCCCCTCGAATTGATTGATCTTGCCCTTGAGCGCATCCTGACACAGAAATTTACCGTCGGCATTTTTGACGCACCCTATGTAGACGCAGGCGTTGTCGCTTTCGACACTGCCGAGCAGCGATCATTAGCACGCCAAATTGCCGAAAAATCCATCGTGCTGCTGAAAAACGACGATAGTCATCTCCTGCCGCTGGACAAAAAGACCGCGTCAATTGCCGTCATCGGCCCCAATGCCGACAGTGTTCGTAATCTGTTTGGCGACTATGCCTATCCGGCGCATATGGAAACCCTGCTGGATTTGAGCAAAACCAATGTTTTTGGAATGCCGCTTCCTTCTGGCATGACCTCCGTCGAAGATTTCATCCCGGTCATCAGCATCCTACAGGCCATCAAAGATCAGGTCGGCGCGGATACGCAGATTCACTACGCCAAAGGCTGCGAAGTGATGACCGACTCTACCGAAGGCTTTGCCGAAGCAGTCGAAGCCGCCCGGAGAGCTAAAGTTGCCGTAGTCGTCGTGGGCGACAAAGCAGGTCTGACCGATGACTGCACCAGCGGTGAGGCGCGTGATCGTGCCGAACTCAATTTACCCGGTGTTCAGGAACAGTTAGTCAAAGCCATCTACGACACAGGCACACCAGTCGTCTTGGTATTGGTCAATGGTCGCCCGGTAACGCTCGGCTGGATGGCTGAGAAAATCCCCGCGATTGTCGAAGCGTGGTTCCCGGCGGAAGAAGGCGCACATGCCGTCGCTGGAGTATTGTTTGGCGATGTCAATCCGGGCGGTAAGCTGCCCATTTCCTTCCCGCACGCCGTTGGACAGCTCCCCGTTTTCTATGGGCATCGTCCCTCCGGTGGACGTTCTCATTGGAAGGGTGATTATGTCGAAACGCCGGTAGCGCCGCTCTATCCCTTCGGCTTCGGCCTTAGCTACACCCGTTTTGAATTCGCCAATCTTCAGGTTTTATCGTCACAGGCAGGTGTGGGCGAATCCGTCACCATTCAGGTCGATGTCACCAACAAGGGCGAACGCGCCGGGGACGAAGTGGTGCAGCTTTACACCCATCAAACCGCCTATGGCATCACCCGTCCGGTCAAGGAATTGAAGGGCTTCAAACGCATCACCCTTGAACCCGGACAGACCCAAACCGTTGTTTTCCAGCTTGCCGTCAATCAATTAGGCTTCTATGACCGCGATTTCAATTTCGTCGTCCAACCGGGCAATGTAGAAGTGATGGTCGGCAGTTCATCAGCGGATATTCACTGCACGGGCGGTTTTGAAATCGTCGGCGCGGTCACGCCCATCCACAACGACAAGGTCTTTTTCAGCGATGTGAGCGTGCATTGATGCGTAAATTCCTCGTCATCCTGCTCGGCTCTCTCTTCCTTTTGGGTTTCGGGCAGACCATTGCACAGGACGCAACACCTATGCCACAGCAGGGCGCATTCTACACGGGAGAATATCCCAACATCCTTAAGGAATCCGGCATAAGCGATGCCGAGATTCAGCAGCGCATTGACGCTACTTTTCAACAGCTTTTCTACGGTGATGACAACACCGAACGCATCTACTACCCCGTAGGCGATGACATGGCCTACATCACCGATGTCGCCAATGATGATGTTCGCAGCGAAGGCATGTCCTACGGCATGATGATCGCCGTTCAACTGGATAAGCAGGAAGAATTCAACCGCCTGTGGAAATGGGCGAAAACCTACATGTACCAGGAAAAGGGACAGTACAAGGGCTATTTCGCGTGGCACAATGCCGTCAACGGCAAAAAGCTCGCTATGAACCCCGCCTCGGATGGTGAAGTCTGGTTCGCCACTGCCCTCTTTTTTGCTGCCTCACGTTGGGGAAATGGCGAAGGTATCTTCAACTATCAGGCGGAAGCCAATGGCATTCTGAATACAGCCCTTCATGCCGCCGATGAGAGCGTCGTCGCCGTCAACATGTTCGACCCGGCGACAAAACAGATCGTCTTTGTCGCGCAACCCGGCATCAACAGTGAATTCACCGACCCATCCTATCACATGCCACACTTCTTTGAACTCTGGTCAAAATGGGCGGACAAAGACAACGACTACTGGAAAGAAGTCACCGACATCAGCCGTGCTTTCCTGCATACTACCGCCGATCCCAACACGGGCTTAATGCCCGACTACGCCGAATTCACAGGCGAACTCCACGCTGCCTACAATTACGGCGAATTTTTCGCTGCCGATGCCTATCGCAATGCCATGAACGTCGCGATGGATTATTCGTGGTTTGCTGCCGATCCCTGGCAGGTCGAGCAAAGCAATCGCCTGCTCAACTTCTTCAACAATTTGGGCATAAACAGCTATGGCAGCAAATTTTTGATTAATGGCGAAACTATCGAACCGCAGCACTCAACCGCCCTCGTCGCGGCGAATGCGGTTGCTGCTTTAGCCGCTACCGATGACATCCGCTGGGATTTTGTCAAAGCCTTCTGGAACACACCCATCCCAAGCGGACACTATCGCTACTACGACGGCATGTTGTATATGCTTGCATTGCTCGAACTAAGCGGGAATTTTCGCATCTACGCGCCGCCCGCATAATGGAGATTTTATATGAGTTACGATCCAAAACCCGAACATAAATTTACCTTTGGCCTCTGGACAGTCGGCAGTGTAGGCCGCGACCCCTTCGGTCAGCCTGTCCGTGATGCCCTTTCACCTGTTGAACTCGTTCACCTGCTGGCAGAAGTCGGTGCATGGGGTGTCAACTTCCACGACAACGACCTTGTGCCAATTGATGCCACACCCGCCGAGCGTGACCGCATCGTTGCCGATTTCAAAAAAGCGCTGGCAGATACCGGCCTCGTCGTCCCGATGGCGACTACCAACCTCTTTAGCGACCCGGCTTTCAAGGATGGTGCTTTCACCTCCAACGATCCCAAAGTTCGCGCCTACGCCCTGCAAAAAACCATGAACGCCATCGACCTTGGTGTCGAACTCGGCGCGAAGGTCTATGTTTTCTGGGGTGGACGCGAAGGTACCGAAAGCGATTCCAGCAAAAGCGCCTTGGAATCCGGCAAGCGTTTCCGTGAAGCGCTCGATTTCCTCTGCGAATATGCCATCGACCAGAAGTACGATCTCAAATTCGCCCTCGAACCCAAGCCCAACGAACCCCGCAGCGATATTTATCTGCCCACTACCGGAGCCATGCTTGGTTTCATTGCCACCTTAGCCCATTCCGAGATGGTCGGCGTAAATCCCGAAGTCGCCCATGACCACATGGCTGGCTTGAACTTCATGCACGCCGTCGCGCTGGCATGGGACTCCGGCAAACTCTTCCACATCGACCTCAACGACCAGTTATTCGGGCGCTACGATCAGGACTTCCGCTTCGGCGCAGCCATGATTAAACAGGCTTTCTATCTGGTGAAATTCCTCGAAGATGTCGGTTATTCCGGCAGCCGCCACTTCGATGCCCATGCCTACCGCACTGAAGATTACGACGGCGTGAAAGCCTTCGCGCGTGGCTGTATGCGTACCTATCTCATCCTCAAGGAAAAAGCCGCTCGCTTCAATGCCGACCCCGGAATTCAGGCGCTTCTCACTGAAATCAACGCCGATGACGGAGCGCACAGCTATCTCTCCGGCGGTTACAGCCGCGAAAAAGTAAATCGCCTCAAGGGTGAAACCTTTGACCGTGTAGCCCTCGGCAAACGCGGCTTGCCCTATGAAGCGCTTGATCAGCTAACTATCGAACTCCTGCTCGGCGTTCGTTAGGGACTTCACATCTTCTCCTCCTTGAGAACTGGCGGCCTTTCATGACCGCCAGTTTTCATTTCCCTCTGCGCAGACTGCATCAACAAGGGTATTGACTCTACGCATAAATATACGTATACTTATACATATATTGACAAAACGGTTTAATCAAGAGGTGACTGTGCCCAACAAAACGATCTATGTCTCTGATGATGATATGCGCCTTTTTGAACGCGCTCAGGAATTAGCAGGCGCTAATTTGTCCTCAGCCATCGTTCAGGCGCTCAAGCGCTTCATCGAGCTTGAAGAAGCGCGGCAGCATGGTCTGGAGGAGATCATTGTGCTGGTCGGCACTACAGGTGCCCATAAACAAAAGCGCTTTATGGGAACTCGTCTGGCGCGATGGATTCAAAAACGAGCCAAGGGCAAAGGCATCGAAATACTGAATGTCTACCATACGGCAGGGAAACGCTTTGCCCTGCACATCCGCACCATGCCCGACTGGAAAGAAGAATATGGCGACCCAGACCTCGCACTCGATCCCCGCAACTGGGGCGTTGGCAATGGCTTTCTGCAGAAGATTATGAGCTGGGGTGTTGACTGGGAAACATACATGGAATCCGGCGACTACTCCCTTGAAGTCTTCGAAACACTCGAAGAACTAAAGCCTCACATCCCGGCTGATCTTTTTAAAGTGGTTAATCAGGTCATGAGTTTGCCGGAAACCGAAGACTTAGACATCTGACGCGCTGTATCCTGTACAATCCAAACGGGTAGCGCACCACTCATTTTCAAGATGCTCACTTGATCTCGGATTGTCCCTGAACGGACAAGCCGTAGCTTTAACTTTGTCCGTTACCGATTTCACCATAGGAGGGATGAATGATGATCTTTTAAAGCAGTGATGCCTATTAGCCGTATCTAACTCAACACATCATGCATTTTGTCTTTGGATTGTCCCTGAACGGACAACCCTGGCTTTAACTTTGTCTGTTACCGAATTCCATAGAGGAGGATAAGATGAGTACAGTCGTTGAAACTACTGTTCAAAAACCAGCCAGTCCGTTGAGCGTTCGCAACTTCCGCTTGCTCTGGATTGGCGAAAGCATTTCGCTGCTCGGCGATCAGTTCTACATGATCGCGCTGCCCTGGTTGGTCTTGCAGCTCACGGGAAGCGCCCTCGCACTCGGTTCCGTGATGGCACTCGCGGCCATTCCGCGTGCTTTGTTTATGCTCATTGGCGGTGCAGTTGTAGATCACGTCTCTCCTCGCTCCGTCATGATCGCGTCGAATTTTGCGCGACTAGTATTGGTCGCACTCCTCTCCGTGCTGGTGCTGACCAACAATATTCAGATCGAACTGATGTATGGTTTCGCTTTGGCGTTTGGCCTCGCGGATGCCTTCTACTTTCCCGCGCAAACTGCCATTGTGCCACAGCTTTTGGCGGAAGATCAACTGCAAGCGGGCAACACCTTTGTGCAGGGCACGGCTCAACTCAGCGGGCTGCTCGGCCCGGTGCTGGCGGGTGTCTTGATCGCACTGCTCGGTCATTCCGCCGCCGCTGATAACGCCCCAACCACACAGGGCATCGGCATCGCCTTTGGCATTGATACACTCTCATTTATAGCGTCGCTGCTGTGCCTCATCCTGATGCGTATTCCCGCAGCAACCAGAAAAGCCAGCGATCAACAGAATATCATTACATCCATCAAAGCCGGTTTCGCCTACCTGTGGAGTCAATCTATTCTGCGGATATTTTTCCTGCTCATCATAGCGATGAACTTCCTGGTCTTAGGGCCGATTATCGTGGGTATTCCGGTGCTGGCGAATACCCGGTTGGCAGAAGGCGCGGCGGCCTTCGGAATCATCATGTCGGCTTTTGGCGGTGGAGCGCTGCTGGGCATCATTCTTTCGAATGTCGTGCCGCTCAAGCCTCAGCATATGGGCACATCCATGCTGCTCATCATTTCCCTTCTAGGCTTTGGCATCGCTCTCATGCCGCTGCTACCCTCTACTGCCTTGACAGCGATCCTTACGCTGGTAATGGGCATGGCGAACGGCTACACCACGATTGCCCTGTTCACCTGGATGCAGAAGCGTATCCCACAGGAATTGATGGGGCGGGTGATGAGTTTGATTCTGTTCTCGTCAGTCGGCTTGGCTCCCTTCTCGAATGCGCTGGCGGGTGTGATCCTGCAAATCAACCTGAATCTGCTGTTCGTGGGCGGTGGCCTGTTGATGGCACTGCTCAGTCTGCTCGCTATTCTGCTGCCAACCGTCCGCCAGATGGGATCAGAGCCAACAGCAGTCAATCAGGGTGCGTAAGCCGGACTGTCCAAATGCGGTTAAATGCTAACACATTCTGGCTGGCGGTCGGGGAAGACTGCCAGTCTTCATTTCCCTCATAGCCATTTCCCTCGTATTTACGCTAACCCTCTCTGCTTCTCTGAACCTCCGCGTCTTTGCGTGATCTTTGCGCCTTCACGGTTCATCTTGGTCTCTCCAATTGTTGGCATCACAACTTCACGCTGGTTACAATCGGCAAATTATAGACGAGCGAAAACATTTAAAAGGACACAACATGCCAGCAGAACGTTATCTGGTAACGGGCGCATTAGGCTGCATCGGCGCATGGTCAATTAAACACCTGTTAGACGCTAACCAGCAGGTCTGGACATATGACCTCGGCGGCAGCAAGCATCGCCTCGAACTCATCATGAACGATGATGCCATTTCCCGCATCCACTTCATCACAGGTGACATAACCGATTACGCTGGCTTCGAACGTGCCGTCACTGAAAACGGCATCACCCACATCATCCACCTTGCCGCCCTGCAAATTCCGCTCGTCCGTGCCAATCCCGTAGTCGGCGCACAGGTCAACCTCATTGGCATGGCGAATGTCCTCGAAACCATCCGTCAGCACGCTTCACAAATTCAGGGCTTCTCTTACGCCAGTTCCGTCGCCGTTTATGGCCCTCCCGGCGCACCCAAATGGCAAACCGCTTCACTCTACGGTATCCATAAGCAGGCTAAGGAAGGCATGGCGCGTATCTACTGGCAGGATTACGGCCTGCGCAGTATTGGCTTACGCCCCCACACGGTCTACGGCCCCGGACGCGATCAGGGCATGACCTCCTCCCCCACTAAAGCCATGCTTGCCGCCGCTGTCGGACGCGATTTTCAAATCCCCTTTGGCGGAACCGCCCTTTATCATCACGCCGGCGATACCGCCGCCGCCTTCATCAAAGCTGCCAACACACAGGCCGATGGCGCGTATGTCTTCGATCTCGATGGCATTTTAGCTGGAATGAACGAACTGGTCGTCGCTATCGAAACCGCTGTACCCGACATAACGGGGCGCATCACATGGGAAGAAAAACAGCTTCCAGTTTCATGGGGTACCGAATACGGCGAGTCCGTCATCGGCAAAATGAATTCGGTTCCATTAACGCAGGGCGTTCAATCAACGGTTGAGCAGTTCCGGTCAGCAGTAAAATCGGGTAAAATCGATATAGAAAAATCATTGGCTTAACCGTTATAGTATATCTATTGAATATCGTGCAGCCGCGCGATATAGGTGTAAATAATTTTCTATACCTCTTGAATAAACAGGGGGTTCGTGGTAGTGTGTAAACTATAGTCGCAATAGACTCTTGGCCTGTTTAAGGCGTGGCAGCATCATATGGAAAACGAGTCAAAATCTGTTAACTGGCAGGATTGGACGCTGGTTGGTCTGCGCGTTCTATTCTTGCTGTTCGCCGGGATAATTCTTTTCACCTACTCACCTACAGTCGGTGATGTTTATCCTCAGAATGAAATTGTCATTGCCCTGGTCATCGGACTCATCGCGACCATCTTCGTCACCGTCATGGTTCTCTTCCCCACGTTGGAGAAAATACTCCCCGTTGTCTTGCTCATCGGCGATTGGGTCGTTGCCGGAATCTTTACCTATGTCAGTCACGGCAATCCAACGCTGATTATCGCCAACGCCGGTCTGATTATGATTTCGACAGTTCTGCGTGTTGGCATTGCCTGGGGTATTGCCGAGTCGATTGGTGTATTCGCCGCCGTACTGATCGCGGTAGGTATACGCAGCGGCAGTTTCTCCACGCTGGGCGATTTCATCAGAGAACAACGCTTGGCATTGGGAACAGTTGCCGCTTTTGCTGTCGCTGTAAATGCCTGGGGTTATATCCTCCAGCGCCAGCTTCGCACGCAGGAACGCGCCATCAGTGACGCAAGCTTTAACCGCGCGGCACAAATTGCCGATATGCACGAACGCACCCGCGCCATTTATGACATGGCAGCCGCCCTCAGTTCAACCCTCGACTACCACAAAATTCTGGAAGCAGCGATGGCGGCGGGTTGGCTCGGTTTACGCCGACTCAGCGACAAAACACAGGGGCGGCTCGTCAGTGCTGTGCTTCTGTTTCATGCTTCGGATAATCAACTCCATGTCGAGGTAGGACGCGGCTTGGCGCGTACCGATGACGGCAAATCAGTCTACGGTGAGGAAGGCATTATCGGCGACACGCTTGAAAAATGCATCCCGATTGTCATGAATGGCAGCGCCAGAAAAGACCCCGAACTCGGTAATTTTGTCGCCTTCCAGAGTGTCCGCTCGGTACTCTGTATTCCCCTTCGCGCTGGATTCGATAATTATGGCATCATGGTCTACGGCAGCGAATTGCAGGGCGCTTTCACTGACGAACACACTGAACTGCTGACCGCTGTCGGCACACAAGCCACTGTTGCACTGCAAAACGCTGTACTCTACCAGAACCTCCTCAAGGAACGCGACAAAATCGTCGAAGTCGAAGAAGAAGCCCGTAAAAAACTGGCACGCGATCTTCACGATGGCCCGACTCAGAGTGTCGCCGCCATCGCCATGCGCATGAGCATCATCTACAAAATGCTCGAACGCACCCCCGACGAAGTTCCGGCGGAATTGAAGAAGATCGAGGAAATCGCCCGTAACACCACCAAAGAAATCCGCAGTATGCTCTTCACGCTCCGTCCGCTGGTGCTGGAAAATCAGGGGCTAACCGCTGCCCTGGGTCAACTGGCTGAGAAAATGCAGGAAACCTATAATCAGGCGGTCAGCGTTTGGGTCGCGCAGGAAGCCGAATCGGCTTTGGACAGCCACGCGCAGGGCACCATTTTCTATATCATCGAAGAAGCAGTCGGCAACGCTCGTAAACACGCTCAGGCTCCGGTTATCAGTGTCAGCGTGAACCGTCAGGAAGATGTCGTCATCGTCAATATTGCGGATAATGGTGTTGGCTTCGATGCCAAAGCCGCCGAAGAAAATGCTAAGGGTCGTGGCGGACATCTCGGCATGATTAACTTACACGAACGGGCTGAATTACTGGGCGGTAGTCTGCGCATCGAAAGTGCCATCGGAAAAGGTTCGTCTATCACGGTGATCGTACCCATCACGGGTGCCCCGACAACGCAGCAAAGTAAGCGTGTGGCGGCGAAACGAGCCTCAACAGGCGACACCACCAAACTCGAAGCCGCCGTTAACCGCATGTGGGCCGAACGAGCCGACAACTAACAAGCCAATTTTATATTTTATGCCCCCTTCTAATCTGGCTGCTTTACGCGGCGAACCGAGCTACGTGTGGCGCTCTGGTCAGGAACGCCGCCTCCAAATGATCGCGCATTGGTCAAAACTCGATCAAGCCTCCGTGTTGATCGATGGCTGCGGTGTCGGTATGTACGCCACCCAGATTCGTCAGCGTTACACACCCAACGTCGAAGCCTTCGATATTGAAGCCGAGCGCGTGCAGGAAGCCCGTGTCGATACTCCCCATGCCCTCGTTGCTGCTGCCGAGCATCTCCCCTATCCTGCGGACACCTTTGACACCATCCTCTCCAATGAAGTCCTGGAACATGTATTGGATGACCGCGCGACAGTACAGGAAATGGTGCGCGTACTCAAACCCGGTGGACGCATCGTGCTTTTTACGCCCAATCGCTGGTATCCCTTCGAAACACACGGTCATTACTGGCGCGGCAAATACCATTTCGGCAACACCCCGCTCATCAATTACCTCCCGGACATCTGGCGCGATAAACTCGCCCCCCATGTTCGCGTCTATACCGGACGCGGCCTGCGCGGTTTATTTGATGGCTGCCCTGTGCACATCGTCCATCACAGCCGTGTCTACGGCGGCTACGACAACATCACCAACCGTTTTGGTACGCCGGGTCGCCTCGTGCGTGACCTTTTACACGGACTGGAAGGCACACCCCTCGATATTTTTGGCCTCTCGCACCTGTTGATTGCAGAAAAGCTACCCTAACCTATCACTCAGGAATATGTCCCTATGAACAATTTGCGCCAGCATTTCTTGCTCGATCCCGATGTCGTGTTCCTCAATCACGGCTCATTCGGAGCCTGCCCCATTCCCGTTTTCGAAACCTATCAGCGCTGGCAGCTTGAATTGGAACGTCAGCCCGTCGAATTTCTCGGACGGCGTGCCGACACATTGCTAGACGAAGCTCGAACCAAACTCGCCGCTTACGTCAACTGCGATCTGGATGAACTCGTTTTCGTCCCCAATGCCACCATCGGTATTAACACCATTGCCCGTTCTCTGAAATTAGAGCCGGGTGATGAAATTCTCGCGACGAATCAGGAGTATGGCGCAGTCGATTACACCTGGACATTTGTGTGCGAAAAAACGGGTGCGAAATACATTCGTCATCCCATGCCGCTCCCGGTCACAACGCCAGAAGCCTTTGTCGAACGCTTCTGGTCAGCCGTCACACCACGCACCAAAGTGATTGCCATCAGCCACATCACCTCGCCCACCGCGCTCATTTTCCCCATTCAGGAAATCTGCCGCCGCGCCCGTGCTGCTGGCATTCTGACAGTGATTGACGGCGCTCATGTGCCCGGACAGCTAAAAATCGACCTGAAGGCATTTGACTGCGACTTTTACTCCGGCAATTGCCACAAATGGCTCTGCTCACCCAAAGGCTCGGCTTTTCTGTTCGCCAAACGCGAACATCACCACATGGTTGACCCGCTCGTTATCAGTTGGGGCTGGATTCCGGATGCCGATTTTGTCAAGCGTAATCAGTGGCAGGGAACCCGCGACATCGCCGCTTTCCTCTCCGTTCCCGCCGCCATCGATTTTCAGGCCGCCCACGATTGGGATACAGTGCGCCGCGAATGTCATGCATTGGCAAGTGAAGCTCGCGCCCGCATCAGCGAATGGACTGGCCTCGAACCCATCAGCCCGGATTCACCCGACTGGTTCGGTCAGTTAGTCACCGTCCCGCTCCCACCCTGCGATACCGCCGTCGTCAAAGAACGCCTCTACAACGAATTCCGCGTCGAAGTCCCGATGGTTGTCTGGGATGACAAACCCTATGTCCGTGTCTCATTTCAGGGCTATAACACCGCCGACGATCTCACCCGGCTCCTCAACGGCCTCCAAACCATCATCACCTAAACCTGAACAAAACGCCTTCCGTAGGGGCACAACATGTTGTGCCCATAGGCATCAAGTTAAGAAATAAGTTGTCCGTTTTGCCCCCCTAACCCGCCGAGGAGGGAACCTGCTCAATGTATTGGACTCCTCCCCTGCCTGCGGGGGAGGTTGGGTGGGGGTAAGTATTTTCTAGAACCGAAGGGTAAATTGCTTAAGTTGATGTGCATGGGGCACAACATATTGTGCCCTTTTGCATCAATAATTTCATCGCCTACCAGTAGACCTCATCGTTAAATGGTAGACGCTGAATCACTCTGCGCTTTTTGCGTAAACTTTGCGCTTCAGCGGTTCGCTTTCGTCTTTGACAAATCGCACGATCAGCACCGCTAAAAGAATCAGCAGCCCACCAACCACCTGAATAACCGTCATACGCTCGTTCAGGAAAATATAGGCTTCCACCGCAGTCAGGACAGGTTCGGTTGTTGCCAGCAGGCTTGCCGTACTGGCCGACAAATAATTCATCGCCGTGTTATACAGACCAAAACCCAGCAGCGTCGGTATAAACGAGAGAACAATCAGGGCGACCCACCCATTCACAGGCAGAGTCGGTATCAACGCGCTGATTGTCCCTGCCCTTCCCAAACCGATAGATACCAGATTAAAAATCAGCATAAACAGCGATCCAAAAGCGAACGAATACAGCACGGAAGTCCAGGGATTGAAATGTCGTTTCGCCGCCTCTTTGCCCATCATATTGTAACCAGCGAACAACACCCCGGAGATAATGCCCGTGATGATCGCCAGCGGACTGACCCGCCACACTTCCGGATCATAGGCATTCGAAACCAGCACGCATCCCGTCAGGCTCATCACAACCGCCACGATTTTAGGAAGCTGAAGCGGTTCACGGAAAAACCACCATGCCATAATCGCGGTAAATCCAGCCGAGCTGTAAGCCAGCACTGTTGCCACTGCCGCCCCATTCGCCTCTACCGATAGCACCCACACCGAATTAAATAACGCCAGTATCAGCCCATAAAAGACATAGAATTTGATTTGCGTCCGCTCAATCCGCAGCAGCGAACCGCGAATTACAAATAATGCCGGAAATAGCGCCAGGCACACCAGCAGATTGCGCCAGAATGCCAGCAGCAGCGGCGGCATCGCATAATTCGTAATCAGATAACCGATAAAGATCCCCGTGGTAGACCACAGCGTAATCCCAACAATAGCGATCAAATAGCCCTTCGTTACCCGCGACATAGATGCCTTTCTTATAGCTGTACAAATCACGCAGTGACGATCGGGGACATGCTTTTGTAGGGGTGCAACATGTTGCGCCCCGTCTTTGACCGTGAGGCTCCCCGTTTCATCAACCCCATCACTGTCGCATGTTAGGAAACCTGTGTAAATGTCCGCTTATGTTCATCGGGGAGAATCTGGTAAACCGCTGTTTTCCCTCGTGCGATCCATTCGATCTAACGACTGTTGACCGTTGACCGTTGACTTCAAACCAACAACCAATAACTAACCTCTAACAACCCACTTTCATACCGAAAAGTTTACCAAAAGTTCACCCTTTCGCTGCCCATTTCTGCTATGCTCTATTGGGTTCATAGGATGTCGGATGTCGTGCCGAACTTGCTGAACCTTGTCACCTTGGCGAACCGAAAAATACCAACGCCAACAAACCAAGCTGCCAAGCCTTTGACTCAGGACTTTGTACTCAGCACTCAGGGCTTGAAATGCAGCGCTGCATTGTTGCATTTGGGACATAATGGGACATTTGCTCCCCCGAAAGTGCGGCATTTGGGACAAAAGTGAGACATTAAAATGCCGCATAAATGCCGCACCTTCGAACGTTCGATGCCAATGCCAAAAAGGAGTGCCACAAATGCCAGTGCCAATGCCAATGCCACAATGCGCTGGCATCTTTCTGACAACTGCTATCTGACGACTGATGACTTGAAAAGGATGATGATGATGATGTTCGAAGATGCAGCTAACGGCCACAGCCACAATTTTCCGCCACAGCCAAAGCCGCCGCCACAGCCACAAATCTTCCCGTAACTTGTGGCCTCAGCGCCACAACGGCCACAATTTTGTGGCCTTTATGACCAAAACTTGATTTTATCTTTTTACTAAAAGCTAATAACTAACCGCTAATCGCTATCAACAAAAATAGGCGACCATCTGATCGCCCACTTTGAACTAGGAACTCAGAACTAGGAACTTACTAACAGGTTCTCTTTTTCCAGAAACGCATCCACCGCTTCTTGCCAGGGACGCAGGGTAATCCCAATGCTTCTCGCGGCAAGATTGCTCAGGCTGGAATACGTCGGCGGAACCGAAGGACGCGCCCATTCACGACTGTTGATCTTTCCCAGCGGCACATCCTGAAAACCCGCTCTATCGAGGAAGTAACGTGCAAACGTGTGCCGTGAACACGCGCCCTCGTTCACCAGATGATAGATGCCATAGCGTTCGCTTTCAATCAGCAAAGCAATCGCCTCAGCTAAATCATCGTTATAGGTCGGGTTGGCGACTTCATCGCTCACCACCCGCAGCGCTTTACCCGCTTTCGCCGCGTTCAAAATAGTCTGGATGAAGTTTTTTCCGCCGTGTGCGAACAACCACGCGGTGCGCACAATATAGTGTTTCGGGTTCACCCGCATCACAGCCTGTTCACCCACCCACTTGCTGTAGGCATACGGGTTGCCCGGCTTGGTCACATCATACTCACGGTAGGGCTTGCTCGATGTACCCTCAAAAACCTCGTTGCTGCTCACATTCAGCACAGCCGCACCAATGTGTGCCGCAGCGAGAGCAACATTTTGCGCGCCAAAACCGTTTATCAGGATGGCTTTTTCCGGCTCACGCGCACATCCATCCACATCCGTCCACGCCGCTGGATGGATGACAATATCCGGTTTCACATCGCTGATGAGGTCGTGTGTCGCTTTAAAATCACTGATGTCGACCTTGACCACGCCCTCCCCTACGATGTCCGCGCCCGTAACCGAGTGACCGCGTGTGTTCAGGATTTCAACCAGTTTTCCGCCCAATCGTCCGGCGGCTCCCGTAACGAGGATGTTCATGACTCGTGTTTGCTCCAGTACTCATATAAGCGCTCTAAATCAGCCTGCCAGAGTGCTTTAGGATCATCAGTAGATTCACTCGTGTCTTCTCCCTCGCCAGCCTTGAAATATCCCGCGCCGGGAATCCCGCTGGTCTTCGAGACAACCACTGCTGGTAAAATCGGACGACCAGCTTCATGTTCTTCCCGTCCAATATCGATCAACAGACCTGTCAGAAAGGGCGAGTGAAAATGGATGTAAGCAGTTTTCAGCATCGCGCACAATTCCGAGTAGGTAATCAACCGCTCAGACTTCGCCACGTTAATCATGACCTGTCGCATTTCTGCCTTGATTTCGTTTCGCTTAGCGTCGGAAAATTTCATAAGGCTATTCTAGTCCGTTTGCTGCTTTCATATCCCTAAAGGAGACTAGCGCATCACCAATGTCAGTGTCGTATTGTCAATCAGCACTTCCTGAAGGTGATATTGTCCACCACTGGCTTCCAGGCTAAGCTGGCGCAGAATATCATTTCCAGTCGTCGCAATCTGGGTAACGGTATCGCCCAACTCAGTCGGAGGAACGCTGTAGAGTGCCCCATTCACGTCCACACCGCTCACAACGAACTGCTTCAGACTGCTATCGAGTTGTAGTACAACACCAATGGGCTGCCACAGACTGAAATCCTTGATAAACACATCTGCATAAATAATCGCGCCGCTCGGACGCAAATCAATCCGCGCATTCCGATACTGCGGATTCGTATTACTGCACATATCAGACCGTTGCAAACACAGACTCATCAATCCCGGCTCAGTAAACGATACAGTCGCTACCGGGCCGCCTGTCGTATTTCCCACAGCAATCGTATAATCCTGCGTCTGCGGTAAATCCTGACTGCCATACGACCCAAAGTTGATAACCGCTTGTGGTGGCGTAACCGGATTTTGCACTTCTACAGTTGGAACCACAGGCACATTAGCAAAAACCTGTTCCGTATTCCCTTTCGGCGTAAATCCAGCCGATTGCAGCGCGAATCCCGGCAGGAGCGGAACAACCACCAGAACCACAATCACGCCCACCACAACTACCCCCAGCGCCAGTAGAGCAAGGCATCCACATACAAACATCGGTGTTGAGGTACGTCGTCGGGGAATTGGACGGTCAATACGCATAGTTCATCCTGCAAAACTCATGTATCATCCCACGTCATTGTACCTGAGCGAATGAGCATTGCAATCGTTGGCGTGGACTAAACATAAATGGAACAAGCGGTGTAGTATTACAGAAATTGGAGGACACTATGCGAAAAATTCTCATTCTGATCGTTTTCACATTGTTGATAAGCAGTCCACTCAGCGCACAGGATGCGCAGCCCGGTTCTGATGGTCTGGGAGACACCTATTTTCCACAGTTAGGCAACGGTGGTTATGATGCGCAGCACTATACGCTTGATCTTGCCTGGGACGATACCACCAACGAAATATCTGGGACGGTGACGATTCAGGCGCAGGCGCTTGAGGATTTGAGCGCCTTCAATCTGGATTTTCAGGGTTATGACATCTCCACATTAACCGTAAATGGCGAAACCGCTCTTTTCAAGCGCATTGCCCATGAACTCACCATTAAACCTGCTCAATTCCTACCCAAAGACCAACCCTTCGAAGTTGCCGTAACATACAGCGGCATCCCCGGCAAAAATGTCCCCGGCTACAACGCCACTTTCGCTCATGGCTGGACACGCTATCCGGGCGGTGTTTTTGTCGCCAGCGAACCGACAGGTGCGGCGCTCTGGTATCCGGTCAACGATCATCCATTGGACAAAGCCAATTACACGTTCCACATTACCGTTCCTGCTCAATATGTCGTAGCTGCCAATGGACTGCTCCAATCGGAAGATGAAAACGCTGACTCGACCAAAACATTCGTCTGGGAAACGCAAAATCCTGTAGCGAGTTATCTGGTCACAGTGAATATTGGCGACTTCGATATACAAACCGCCGAAGGCCCGAATAATCTGCCTATCCGCAGCTATTTCCCGGTGGACATGCCCCAATCATCACGCGAGGTTTTCAATCTGCTGCCGGACATGGTTGAGTTTTACAACGGTATTTTCGGAACCTATCCCTTTGAGGCTGCTGGGGCTGTTATCGCGGATGCAGACTTGTCTTTCGCGCTGGAAACCCAGACATTAATCCTGTTTGGTAACAAAATCGGGGTAGGCAATACAGACTCGGAAACAGTGGTTGCCCATGAACTCGCTCATCAATGGTTTGGCGATTGTGTCAGCCTCGTCCAATGGAAAGACATCTGGTTAAACGAGGGGTTTGCCACCTACGCCAGCATGTTGTGGTTAGAACATGTGCAAGGTCGAGCAGCGATGGATAAGCAGATGCAAACCTACTACAACATCATCTCCACTCCATCCAATCGTATGGTCGCTCCCGGTAATCCACCTGTAACGGATTTGTTTAACGGCGGTGTGTATTTACGCGGCGCGTGGACACTTCATGCCCTTAGGCTCACAGTAGGCGACGAAGACTTCTTTAAAATCATGCAGACCTATTATGACCAGTATAAGTACGGCAACGCCACGACTGAAGATTTCATCACCATCGCACAGGAAGTAAGCGGTCAGGATTTGACAGACTTTTTCGATGGCTGGCTGTATGCCAAGGATGTGCCAGAAAAACCAACCTTATGAGTTCAGGACTGTACTTTGGTGTAGTGTCTGCTCGCCTGCCGCGCGTTATAGTTAGGTACGGTGTAATCCTCATACCGAAGGGAAAGCAAAATGCGAGTAGGATTGCAGGTTCCGAGTTTCACCTGGCCTGGTGGTCAAATTGCTTCGACGCTGGCAGAAATTGCCCAGACTGCGGATGAAGGCGGTTTTTACAGCCTGTGGGTCATGGATCATTTCTTTCAAATTAACGGGGTCGGGCCAGTTGAACATGAAATGCTGGAAGGCTACAGCGCCCTCAACTATCTGGCGGGTCTGACCAAGAATGTCAAACTGGGCACGATGGTCACGGGCATCATGTATCGCTATCCCGGCATTCTCGTCAAAACAGCAACGACGCTTGATGTTCTGTCTGGTGGTCGTTCTTATCTGGGAATCGGTGCAGGTTGGTTCGAGAGGGAAGCGCTGGGCCTGGGTGTACCCTTCCCGCCTATAAAAGAGCGCTTTGAAATGCTTGAAGAGGCTTTGCAAATCGCCAGGCAGATGTGGGCAGGCGAGGTCAAACCCTATCAGGGCAAACACTTCCAACTGGCGGAAACGCTATGCAGTCCACTCCCCCTCTCCAAACCGCATCCTCCGATTTTGATCGGTGGCATGGGCGAAAAGAAAACAACTCGCCTCATCGCTCAATATGGCGATGCTTGCAACTTCTTTGCTCGCGCGGGGATAGAAGCTATCGAATCACGTCTGACCACCATCAAAACCTACTGCGATGAATTCGGGCGTGACTACAACACCATCGAACGCACCTCGCTCGATACCGCGCACATCGCACCGGGGCAGATGTCCGCCAGCGATATCATCAAGCAGTGCAAGGAATTAGCCGATATAGGCATCCAGCAGGCCATCTTCAATATGCCGAATGTGCATGAGATTAAGCCGCTGGAAGTTTTCGCCAGGGAAATTATCCCGGCTGTCGCAGGCTTCTAAAGAAAGAGGGCGCTGTGTGCGCCCTCAATTCTGCTTTAGGTCGATTGTTTATCGGCTGCGGCTAACCGCGCTGCGTACTGCTGCTTGTAGTATTCCAGATACTCGCCAGTCTTGATCTTCCGCCACCACCAGACATTGTCGCGGAACCAGGCAGCCGTATCTTCGACAGCGCGATCAAAATTATCGTACTCACGCTTCCAGCCCAGCGCCTTAAGCTTGTCGCAGTTCATCGCGTAACGCCGATCATGCCCTTCACGATCCGGCACATGCTTGATAAGCGATTCTGGCTTGCCCACTGCTTTCAGAATCCGATGAATCACATCGATATTGTGCTGAAGGTTTTCGCCTGCGATATTATAAGCCTGCCCTGCTTCGCCCTTCATCAACACCGTTTCAATACCACCCGCGTGGTCATCGACATGCAGCCAGTCACGTACCTGCCTGCCGTCTCCATAGACCGGCAGAGGCTTATCATCCATCGCTTCGGTGATAAACAGCGGCATCAGTTTTTCAGGATATTGATACGGCCCGAACGTATTGCTCCCCCGCGTCGTAACGGTATTTAGCCCGTGCGTCACATGATACGCCCGAACCATCAGATCACCACCCGCTTTGCTGGCAGCATACGGACTGTTTGGCTTAAACGGATCATCCTCTTTCGAAAAATGATCGCCTTCAATATCGCCGTAAACTTCATCGGTAGAAACATGCAGGAAGCGTTCAATCCCATGTTTCTGGGCGCTTTCCAGCAGAATATGCACACCAACCACATTCGAATACACAAATGCATCCGGTGCGAGGATACTGCGGTCAACGTGTGTCTCAGCCGCAAAGTTCACGACAGTATCGACACCATGCGTTTCAAAAGCACCCATTACCGCTTCCCGATCAGCAATATCACCTTGCACAAAGCGGAAATTGGGTGCCTGATTGACCGTCAGCAGATTATCGGTATTGCCTGCGTAAGTCATCTTGTCGAAGGCGATAATCGTATATTCGGGATACTTCTTCACCATGCGGCGTACAAACGCACTGCCAATAAAACCAGCCCCCCCTGTGACCAGTATATTCTTCATGGCTTCGCCCCCTCATTGTTGAGACTCGGTTTTGCTTCAGTCGCGCTGACAATATCCGCTGCCGGTTCAGCAGGTTTTATATCCAGAATAAATCGCTCAATGGCTTCCGCTACACCATCCGCATCGTTACTGCTGACAACCGCTTTAGCAGTATCCTTTACGTGCTGATTTGCGTTGCCAACAGCCACACCTATCCCTGCCAATTGCAGCATTTCGATATCGTTTTCGCCGTCACCAATCGCGAGTACCTGACTGGCAGAAACGCCAAATTCCTTCAAAAGGGTCTTCAGTGCAGAGCCTTTAGAAGCATTCGGCGGAAGGATTTCAATTTCATCATCAATACCAGCAGAAAGCATCCGGGCTGCGCCATTGATTTGCATATTCAACTGCCAGCGCAAAGCCTGGACACGCCGTCCATCATCGGGATAAATCGCAATGATTTTGTTAATCGAGGTTGTGTCCAGAATATTCTGTAACGCCCCAACCGATTCTGGCATAGGTTCATGGTAGTGCGTAGTGAGTTGTTCCATACGCGGATACAGTTTCCGCACCAGAATGCGGCTGCCGCTGTAAAGCCCAATCTGATGTCCGCGATCTTCCGCAAAAGTGATAATCTGCCGCGCGACTTTGCTATCGAGTGTCTGCTGGCTGTGAATGCTGCCATCGCTGTTATAGGTCACGGTTCCCTGCACAAAAATACCGGGTGTTTTCAGTCCCAGACGTTTGACAAGATGTTCAGCGGCATGGAATGTTTTGCCCGTCGCGATCACGACCTGAACGCCTTTTGCGATAGCAGCTTTCACGGCTTTTTCGGTACGCGCGGTCATTTCGTGCTGGCTGTTGAGGAGAGTGCCATCCAGATCGACGGCAATCAATTTGATCGGTTGTGTGTTAGTTGCTGGAATCATGCTGTCCTTTTGCTCTTAACTTACGCTTACACATGCGAGGGTATGATTTCACACCGTCCACAGATTGCTGTGGTCGCCGATGTTCATCTTCAAGGCTTTCGGTTTTTCATCATTACGCTGAACGACGGCGTGCCGTCCGATCAGGCTGTCCTGAATACGGACACCAATATCACTTAGAGTGCTGTGTTCCAGGATGATGCTGCGCTCAATCTCGCAATTCTGGATCGTCACATCATGGTAAACACTGGTGAATGGCCCAACGTAGCTGTTTTCGATGACGGTATTTTCACCGATAATCGTTGGACCACGCACTGTACTGTTGATAACTCTCGCGCCTTTTTCCACCGTTACGCGGCGGTCAATCTGTGAATTTTCAATAACCGCATCAGACGAAACCACTGGCGAAAGTTCTTCCAAAACCAGGCTGTTGGCTTCCAGCATATCAGTCGGTTTTCCGGTATCAATCCACCATCCCTTGTGAACATGCGGATAAACACGGTATTTGGCATCAATCAGCCATTGTATTGCATCCGTGATTTCCAATTCACCACGCCGCGAAGGCTTGATCGAATTGACCGCTTCCCAGATATTCGGGTCGAACATGTAAATACCGACCAGCGCCAGATTACTGGGCGGGTCTTTAGGCTTCTCGATCAGATGCTCAATCGAACCATCCGGGCGCAGTTTAGCGACTCCATACGCTGACGGATTTTCGACTTCCTTCAATACAATCTGGCTGTTCCAATCGCTGTGGGCGAAATCGCTAATCAGTTGACCGATACCACCTTCAATCACGTTGTCACCCAAAAACATGACGAAGCGCTCATCGCCCAGAAAATCACGCGAGATTTTGACAGCGTGTGCCAGCCCGTCTGGACTGTCCTGCGGAATATAAGTGAGTTTGACACCCCACTTGCTGCCATCGCCAAGTTCTTCGCGGATTTGCGGCCCGGTTTGCCCGATCACCACGCCAATTTCATCCACTCCCGCGTCCCGAATCGACTCGATGACCCGCACCAGCACAGGTTTATTCGCTACTGGAATAAGCTGTTTGGCGTTCGTATAGGTAAGCGGATACAGGCGTGTGCCCTTCCCCCCGCTGAGGATTAAACCCTTCATATATTAAAGCACCTCGATTTGCTGGAACTCCGCGCGTATGGGATCAACGGTGTTTAGAGACTGCTCCGCATAAATCCCACTCTTAATAATATCATGTTCGACCTTGCAGGAGTCCAAAGAGAATCACAATCACTACAATAACCAGCAGCCAGCCTACCCAGCGCAGTCCACCTGTCATCGGCGGAAGTGCATCTTTGGAGGGTATATTCTGGGGTAACTGCTTCCATTGCTCAAGGGAATCTGGATCAGGGGGAATTGGCTCTGTCGGCATATCAGTTTCTCGGACTATAATAACGTTTCAGATAGCTCCCCAAACTGTCCAGCCCAGGGAACAAAATCCGTTCATTAATCATAATCTGATCAAGTTTATCGCGTACTTCCCATTTGAGTTCAGCCGGGATAATGATACGCCGGTAAAGTTCCGGTTTACTCAACAGCCATTCATTTAGAATTGCTGTTGGGCTGGACATCATTGAAAAAAGAGCGGCCTGGTTCACGATGCGGTCATCCAGCGACGGTGGCTCGAAAAATATGACGAACGGTTCAGGGGACAGCGAGTCAAACTCTTGCAACGACCCCGCGATTCGCGCCAGCATATCTACACTGAAACCAATAGCAATTTCCTGTTCCTGTAACTCCTGAAGAATGGGTGGAAGCCAGTCACGAACTTTTGTGTAATCCACACACCACACAACTCCATCGCAGATATATTTTTCCAGGTTGATGGTAGCAAAGTGGAGAGCAACAAAAGGTGAGTAAGTCCAGTCAAGGAGGCGCGTGGGCAATCCATGATGCTGCGCTAACGCCAGCCAATTCCAGATCGAATCTCCTGGACTTGCGTCTCGGTGCGCATATTTACGGAAGTTCCGCAGCAGTGTGTTTTCCAGCCGGTCATAATTGCCCTCTAACCGGATCAGGCTGGTTTTCAAATCATAGTCTGCGTCTGATAGACCGCGAAATGCGTACAGAGAGCGAAAACGACCAAGAGATTCACGCCAGGAATTGGTGAAAACTTGCTCATCAAGTTCTTCCCAGCTGTTGACCCGAATATCATTCGGTGTTTCCATAACCAAATCCCTAGCCGTAATAGTTCCCCGTACTCTCTTTTGGTGCATTACTCAGGACAGCACCGACAATGCGGACATGCACCCGTTCCAATGTTTGCTTGGCGCGGGTGGTGTGTTCGCGGCGCGTATGCCCTGCCCGAATAACCACCAAAGCGGCATCGAGTTTGGAACCAAGCAGTGCGGCATCTGTGGCTGCCAGAACGGGCGGAGAATCAAACAAAATGTAATTCGCGCGTGCTTTTAATACGCCAATCAGACTGGTCATGCGCTGCCCACCTAAAATATCAGCCGGATTGGGTGGCTGAGGGCCACACGGCAAAATCTGAAGATTCTCGACTTCTGTTGCCACCAGTGGAGGGGTTGACATCGCCGCATCTTCCAGCATCATCGTCGTCAAACCACGCTCATTGCTGATACCCCAGATTTCGTGCTGTGAAGGTCGTCGCAGGTCGCAGTCCACCAGAATGGTCTTATTCCCACCCTGGGCGAATGTGACCGCCAGATTGGCGAGGACAACACTTTTATCGTCAGCATTAGCTGTGGAAGTAACCAGCAGGGTATGGATAGGGTTTTCGACGCTGCTGAACATCAGATTGGTGCGCAGTGTTCGGAAGGCTTCCGCTGCTGCCGAACGAGGATCGTTTAAAGTGATAAGATGAGTTTGGGTCATGTAACCTACAACCTGTCTCGTAAATAGGGGCTTTTCACTGCCGCTATCTCAAAATTTTGTGAAAACTCATGGACATGCAAAATAGAATTGAGTGTTTTTTGTAGGGACACGATACATCGTGTCCGCTCTGAATCTCATGATTTCTTTCTACTTTATCCATAAGGCAGCTTTTGCTAGTGTCCAGCCGATTCCAAATCCGGTATGGTAGCCAGAACTGGCATTTCTAGTACACGTTCCAAATCTTCGCGACGGCGAACAACGCTGCTTTCCAGATATTCCAACACAAATACCATGATCGCACCAAGCAGAAGTCCTAAAATGCCCCCTGCGGCAGCATATATAGCGGGTTTCGGTTCAAACAGTTCATAGGTCGGGTTATCTTGCAGCAGCGCAATCACCTGATCCTCACGTCGGTTTTTCTGGTTTTCCTGGTCACGGTACAACACCAGTTGTTCGCCCCAGGCTTTCGCTACGCGATTTGCAAGGTCGCCATCCGGCAATTTGACAGCAATTTCAATTGAGAGGGAAATAGGTTTGGGAGCAATCTCGACAGCACCTTTAAGGTCAGTGGGAGTCATATCAAGCTGAAGGTTGTTGATGACTTTTTCAGCAATGAAAGTGCTGTTCAGGTATTCACTGAGTGAATTGAGCAAATCCCGGCTCGATGTCGTGAGACTCAGGTCAAGACGAGTCGGCTGAATGAGCACTTTTTGAATAGAACGATAGATGGGCTGCTTCCCTTTGCTCAAAACATACGCTCCGCCGGCAGCAATTGCAGCCAGCAGGATGATAATCCATCCCCGGCGCACCAGGATGCGTCCATAATCAACCAGATTCATGCAAAATCTCCCGGAAAAGGCGCTTTAAACGAATCACTAACAGCGCACAAACCTCAGGGATTGTACCACGTCCCGTCAAATCCTGAAGGGCGTTTAACCGACGTTCAGTCATCGCTTGAGCATAGAAAATGTTGAAGTGTACTTCGAGTGCCTCATGCTGCCAACAACCTTGACCTATTTTAGTCCTCACTTCTCAGGATGTTCCCCCGGCTCACTTATTATAACTTGACAAGGACTTATGTTCTGTTATACACTGAAACCACCTATCTATACAGGTGATACGCTGGTGAACGATGAAAAATGAGTTTTGGTTGCGCGAACAAAACATGAAGCAGCGCCATTTGAGGGGAAAAACACTTTGACGCGGCCTCATTCTCCCTCGCGCTGCGTGCCCCTCCCCCCGCGCAGCGCGGCAGCGCTGAATCGGGCGTATGAACAGCATGCCTAACAGTCTCTAAAATAGTTCTTTCCGAAAGGAATTTTCAAAGCGCCCAGCGATAGCAGCAAGGGTTTGATGTTCTGTCGGATGCATATAATCCGGCGCGATTTCCGCCAGCGGAATGGCAACATGGGCGAATCGCAGGATGTCCGGGTCAGGAATGCGCCAGGGTTTTTCGCCGTATTCCAGAACAGCATCGTCCCACAGCGAAATATCCAGATCAATCGTGCGCGGCGCATTCTTGTTCAGGGGGTCGCGCTTTCGTCCCAATTCGCGCTCAATCCAATCCAGAACGTCCTGTTTCAACGTTATGGGTAATAATGATGTCTTAATCTTCACCGCCATATTGGAGAAATCGGCCTGTTGGGTAAAACCCTGAGGAGGTGTCTGGTAAATGGATGAAACAGCTAAGACCTCAATTTTTGTTCCAAGCAGGGAAACGGCCTGATGAAGATTTCGTCGCGGGTCAATATTGGAGCCGAGGGAAATATAGACTATCGACGAATTCATGATGGGCTTTTATTCGAACTTTCCGAGGGCTGGAAATCGCTTGGTGTGCGTTCAATCACAACCCCTACGCTGTCGGCAAAGCGTAATGCTCCCGGTTTATGAACCCGCACCTGAACATACGGCGCGCCGTGCTCCACTACGCAAATCCGCGCAATCGCGGCGGCGAGGGCTTCAACGAGGTAATAACTGGAATTCTCGACATGTCCAATGATAGCCTTCGTCACAGTCCGGTAGTTGAAGGTGTCATCGGGGTTATCAGTGATTCCGGCACGGTGCATATCAGCACCGATCCTCAGACTGATGACCACATCCTGCCGATCTTTTCGCTCATGTGGACTGAAACCGATCACGCAGCGTAATCGCAGATTGTCGATCTCAATTAGATCCATACCCGTATTCCTATCAATTAAAGTGTCGATTGTAATGAATTGACTCTGAACAAGGTCTAATATTATAGCAAACTCAACCGATGGTTAAGAACCAGAGTAGAAACGTTTAAGGTTTGATGAGTTTGCAATTATATCTCTTCAAACTCCTGTATAATGTCCATAAAAGTGGTCAATATCTGTTCAAAAGGTAGACATAATGGCAACAAATCGTAAGCCGAAGACATATTTCAGCGACCCGGAACACTCGCAGCACTCAATGGAACTCAAACTGGCATCGGAAAGCTTTCTCAAGGTTTTTGACCTGGGATTACCTCCGGTCGATACCGAGAGAATTGAAGCTGCGACCAGCGAAGTATTGGCCGCTGTGGGTGAAGACCCGAATCGTGAAGGTCTGCTCAAGACACCCAATCGTGTTGCGCGGATGTATGAAGAACTTTTAAGTGGCTATCGTACAGACCCAGCGAAACTCCTCAATGGCGCATTGTTTGATGTCGAATACGATGATATGGTCATTGTCCGTGACATTGAGTTCAGCAGCCTTTGTGAGCATCACATGCTGCCGTTTGTCGGTCACGCCCACGTGGCTTATATTCCGCGTGGGAAAGTCATTGGCCTATCCAAAATTCCGCGTATTGTCGATATGTTCGCCAAGCGGCTCCAGGTTCAGGAACGTATGACACGCCAGATCGCAAACTTTATCAATGAAATTCTGGATGCGCGTGGCGTTGCTGTCGTAGTCGAAGGCAAGCATATGTGCTCGATGATGCGTGGGGTTGAAAAACACGATTCGAGCATGACCACCAGCACCATGCTCGGCATATTCCGTGAAAACCAGGCCACCCGGAATGAATTCATGGCACATATGGGACGTATGAGTAATAACTTCGGTATCTAACGCCCCAATCAACAAAATGGCCTGAGAAATTGCTCTCAGGCCATTTTTGTTATGTATCAGGGCGCGAAATAACCCACCCTGACTATAGGATGATTATGATCCCGGTTCCGGGGTGGTTGCCGGCTCAGGCGCACCATCAGAGACAGCAGGAGCAGTAACGGTTGGCACACCACTGCAATCGCCGCTTTCTGTTACAACATCCTCACGCACCCATGAGCCATCGGACAGTGACCACCAGGTTGCGCCGCTGGAACTCTTAGCCTGGCCTACGACATCGACGTTTTCACCCGGTTTCAACGCGCCAATAACGTTCGCGTTAGTGCTGGCACTATCACGCTTGTTGACGGCTGTCTGACCAGCGGCTGTTACACTACACGCACCTGACGCGGCGGTTGTTGTGTCGGTCGAGGCGGCTGCGGTCAGGCTGAGCGGTGCAACTACCACCTGTTCATTTACGAAAACTGGCAAATCAGTCTTATCGACTGC
>JBGAGR010000373.1:0-4874 GCA_044226645.1 Aggregatilineales bacterium | reverse complement strand
TCCGGCGAAAGGGCGATGGCATAAAAAGGCCATCTGAACGGATAAGGAGAACGGTTTAGCGTCATCCAGCGAGAGCAGGCTTACAGAAGGCGCTTCTCCGCTGTCCCATTGAAAACCCGCCACAACATCAACATCAGTGACCGGGTAATAATAAAACTGCTTGCCGTGATAGTTGTAAAGGACGTGCGGCGGATACAAGGCCGTTTGCTGACCAGTGCGCATGTTGATGCCCCACGTCATCAGGCCATCTTCATACAACAGCAGCCAGCCTGTGATCTCGGAATATTTCCCGTAGACTTGAAATAAAGCGGGGAGATTTTGCAGCGCCGGGACTGATCGTACCGCCAGCGTGCTGGTATCGACCACAATAATCGAGTCCTCGGTTTCCGGCGTTTGTTTAGGCGCATCCAGACTTATGTAACCGAAGTGGTCAATGCCGTCATCCGGCGAGAGCGCAAACAAAAAGCGCTGGGATGCATCCATGTGATTAATGTAAATATGTGGGGCGACTGTCACTGTTTCTGCACTGGCTGGAAGATAGGCTGTCAACGCACCTAAGGTATTCGATTGGGTGGGTAGTTGTTCGACAAAAAACAACGCATGTCCATCACCTGACCAACGCATATAGGGGAATGCCGTTCCACCGCCACCACTGTTGTAGATGATGTAGTGCATCACTTTTTCGCTGACGGTATGCATCTCCATATCGCTCAGGCTGAGTGCATCAATGCGCCCAATCAGGTGTTCATTCGGGTGAGTCGTGGTAACAACTGCTACCGCCTGACCATCCGCTGACCACGCCATACCTACCTGATACGGGTCGCGAATATCAGGCAGCGAATAGGTCATGGTTTTATCATCATCCGGGGTATAGATATTCAGCGTCAGCCGCCCATCCATACCATTATCAAAATAATCGAGATAAGCCAGTATGCTGCCCTGACTACTCCATTGGATGCGGTCAGGGTATTGGATGACATCCGGCGTTTCGACACTTTCTTGGAGGCGCGGGCCATTCACTGAGAATACCGGTTTGATGAGGCGCGCCAGCTCTAAATCCGGCGTTGACCAGATTTCGATTTTTCGCAGCGGACCACTTGCGCTGTCGGCAACGCTGATTGTCAGATAACGTCCGTCACCCGACCAACCGAATGACGATACCGAATCCTCAAAGCGTGTAGAAATCAACCGATCCTGCACCACATGTCCGGCAGCATCCATCAGCGAAAGATAAAATCCATCATCGGGGCGGAAGGTGAGGTAACTCAACCACTGGCTGTCCGGCGACCATTTAATGTCATAGTGATGCAATCCATCATTGGCCTCATTTTCAAGGTTCAACGATGCATCTGGACTATAGGCCGGATACAGCCCAAAAACATAGCCTCCATCAGCGGTTTTATACTCATAGACCGCATACTTTTGGTCGGGGGAAATGACAATGACAGGAGGCGTGTAACTACCATTCGATGCTGCGGTGATGGTTGCGCCGATTTCGCCGCCTGTTTTCTCACCTGTCGTCATGTTAATGATCGTGCGGTTTGTGTAGGAATCGTCGTATTGCAGGCAAACCGCCTGACCCTGCGCCAGAGTCAAGCGGCTCGAAAATCCGAAAAGAAGTACCAACAGCGTCAACAGAGCAGTACGTCGCATGGGATTTTGCCTCAATTATTTCAGTCCATGCCTATCTTACACTGATTGCGCTGCCGTTGGCGAACCGTCGATTTGTTTAAGAACCAGCCGTTGTCAGTTCGATGGCCTCATCCGGCGCGAACACATCCAGCAGGGCATTCGCGAACACATACCCCTTATTGGTTCCCAGATCAAGCGTCGCAGCATGGAAATCCAGCACATACACACCGTTTGTGCCGATAACTTTCGCACCTGTCTGCGAGATTTCCAACGCGGCATTATCCGGCAGACCAACTGTTAGCAGATCAGGATGGGCATAGGCCAGCGAAACCAGCCGTCCGAAGCGATAATTGCTCATCACGCTCGGTTCAACGGTGATTGGCAGGATATTTAACCCTTCTGCCAGTGTCGTTTCACCTTGCAGGAAGGCGTTTTGCACCGTGTCAGTATCGTCCTCGGCAATCGGCGCGTTCGCCGCGTAATACTGCCCCGCGATTGCCGCAGCGGCATTATCCAGCAGCAGGGGTTTTCCAGTGCGCCACGCGGTCAGAACCGGGGTGAGCAGTTCCGGCTGAATGGTCGATTGATCCGACGCGGTGATGATGACTCCACCGTAACCCGTTGAATTCGGGGGAATCTCGGCTGTCGAATCCGGCTTGAGGATCAGCCCGACAGTCTGCGTCCCCAGAGCTGTACCATAAGCCACAATCGCGCTCTGCGCTTCTTCATCCGTAGCATACCCCGTTGCCACCACCAGAATCGTCGCGCTGGAACCACCGCTCAATTCGAGGAAACGGGTCAGCGCGGCAGGCTTGCTATCCAATATGCTGCCCAGATTGCCTGCCAGCATGAGCGTCCCCGCGCCTTCCGGCACTTTGAAGGGATTCTCACCGCGCGTAATCGAAGCGGGTACATCCGCCATCAAAGGTTGGCGTGTGGTCAGATCGTAGGAAAAATCCCCCGGCGCGAGTTGATGGAACAGCACATTATGGATGTCGAGGATGTCATTTTTGAACGAGGCATTTTTCGCCGCGCCATACGTTTCCGCATCCAGTATAGCCGCTTCGTACAGCCCAAAAACATTCCCCAGATTTGTTTCGTTGGTGATGATCGCAGCAGTATAAGTATCGATTCCAACACCGACCTGCGGCACATCCGGCTGCACCAGCGTATTCAGCAGGCGGGAAATGCGTGCCCGTTCCCAGAAATGCTGTTCCAGAATCACGCTGCTGATGCCGAACGACAGGCCGCGTTTTTCGGCGCTGTTCCACAGATCAACCGAGTCCTTGTTCAGACCGCTTTCCGGCCCGAAATCGCCGATATAGCCGCCGATCATGGGCTTATTTTGCAGACTCAGACCTGCGCTCGTTCCAGCGATAATCGTGCCGCTCTCATAAGCCTTTTGCAGCGCTTCTTCAACGGGCGTATTCATAATGACCTGCATGGCGACATCCTGATCGCCGCCCAGGAAGTACACCGCTGACAGACGATCTTTGAAATATGAGGTGCTGTTTTCGTCCAGCGCATCCGAACGGGTGAACATCGGAGCCAGCACGACATTACAGGTTTTTCCGGCTGGAACATCGGCATTACACGCATCCACAATCTGTGTATGGCGCTCTTCCGCATCGCTGATATTGGTCTGTCGTTCCTCGTCGGTGATGGTATCCGCGCTGGTCGCATAAGCAACGGGCATTACGAGAATGTTGACGACATCGCCGCTGGTGTGCTTGACTGCCTCGGCGATGAATCCGTCATAGGTATCGGCATATCCGCCGCCAATCGGCATGAACACTTTATCCGTCTCCTGTGCATGGCTGATGCTGGCGATACTCAAAAATAATCCAACTGCCAGCATAAATACTCTGGTTTTCGTCGATGAAAGCATTTTTTCTCCTTTAATTGTGCTGCCTGAGTTCGTATCTTCGGTAAAAACGGCATTCAGCCAGGGTTATTTGGTGTGAGCATTGATATTCGCACACAGCCGCGCCGCCTTGACGATGGCACTTGCGGTTATAGCATACATCGGGCAGCACGACTCGCCCAACACCGACTTGTTCCTGCTGCACACAGGCTTGCAAACGCTTCCGCGCTATCCCGCACAGCCCCTGCCGTCTTTTCTTTCAGAACTACTACTTTACCTTCTTTTCCCGCTAACTTGAAATGCCCCCATGTTGGCAGCGAGTATTGACCTTTAGAGAACAAAAACCTACAATTGTGTGAATGGGCCTGTAGCTCAAGGGCAGAGCGCCGCTCTCATAAAGCGTTGGTTGTCCGTTCGAGCCGGACCAGGCCCAAGTTATTTATAATACATTCTTAACAAAAACAGTGGATGAATTAACCCTCAGTTGGCTCGCTGGTCTCTTCGAAGGCGAAGCTTTTTTCGGCAAAAGTTCCACTAATACAGCTAAATACCCTCATATCAGCTTGATAATGACTGATGAAGAAATCGTTGCCCGTGTTGCAACCCTCTTCGATCATACTTACACACCTTTCACGCCTAAACAACAAAACTGGAACATTGTATATAAGTTCACTCTAAAAGGCCGTCCCGCCGCTGAACTTATGAAGATATTGTATCCGGTCATGGGTCAACGCAGGCGTGAGAAGATCGAGAACTCGCTAAGGGGCTACAGCTTTACCCCTAATCATAATAATCCTACCCCCAAAGTAACCGAAGAGCAGGTTCGCGCAATTAAGCGGCGCATCGCAGCAGGAGAAACGGCTAAAAGCATCGCGCAGGATTTCCCGATTTCACATTATGCCATCTGGGATATTCGCAGCGGCAAAACTTGGTCGCATGTCAGGCTGGAACCATCTGAAAATCGACCTCAGGAACCGGAAATTGCCCCATTAACTCTCGATACCGACGAGAAAAAACTACATTGGGTTGCTGGCCTGTTGGAAGCGGAAGGGTCGTTTATGGCGAGTCCACCATCTGAGCCGAATCGTCCCCGGATCGCGCTGCCAATGACCGACGAGGATGTGGTAGCTCGTGCTGCTGACATTCTCGGTGTGAGATACAACGCTTTACGATCTCGTAATGAAAAACATAAGAACGTTTTCCGGGCGATGGTACGTGGCAGGCAAGCGGTTGACCAAATGAAAATCCTGTATCCGCTGATGGGAAAACGCCGTCAAGAGCAAATCGATAAGGCGTTAGCCAGCTTCAACGATTTTCCAGTCAGTCAGGGCGAACATAATGCGAACGCGAAAATCAATGAAGAACAAGCGCGAGACAT
>JBGAGR010000026.1:0-43457 GCA_044226645.1 Aggregatilineales bacterium | reverse complement strand
TCGGCTTCGTTCGGCTTGGTCGCGCCGATGGTCTTACGCGCGGCGGCGATGGCATTCGTACCTTCCAGCGCGATCACCACGACGGGCGAGGAGACGATGTAATTCACCAGCGGCTCAAAGAAGGCCTTGCCCTTGTGGTCGGCATAATGCTTTTCCGCCAGCGCTTGCGAAACCTGCATGAACTTCATGCCGATAATGCGCAGGCCGCGCTGTTCGAAGCGCCGCAGAATTTCCCCGGTCAGGCCGCGCTGTACGGCATCCGGCTTAATGATAATCAATGTGCGTTCCATGTGTGTTGTACCCTTTTGCTACACAATAAACGGGTCATTGGCGACCCGTTTGTTATTGAAATTACGGTAGGGGTATGATCCCCATCAATAATCGTATTATAGCTGATTGAGCGCCTTGCGGTAAATATCGAGCGCGACCTGAAGTTTGCCCTGCCGCATCAAACCATCACCCAGCACGCGGTAAACAGCCGGCTGTGTCTTGATCTTTTCCGACATCTGCGTCAGATCACGAACCACCGCATCCAATTCAGCATTGGCGCGGATGAGCAGTTCATAATTTTGCAGAGAACCTTCAATATCGTTACCGCTGGCCTTTGAACGCGCGGCTTGCAATGTGGCAGGCACATCAATGTTGATGGCGGCTCTTGCCACTGGCGCAGGCTGGCGTATCGGCTGAACGGGCACAGATGCAGCAGGTGCAGCGGGTGTCGGCTGCGGAGCAGAAATGGTCGCAATCTGTTCGGACGTGGAAGTACCCAGCGTTTCGGTGAGCCAGGCTGGCACTTCTGATGCTTCAATATCAACCGTTTGCAGCCAATCTGGCATATCGCCCGCCACAGCAGGTTGCTCTGAAGAAGGTGTTCCGCCTACTTCAGCCGTCAACCAATCTGGCATTTCACCCGGAACCGCTTCTGGTTCTTCTGTTACCCCGCTCAACCAATCCGGAACGGGTTCTGGTTCACCCGCAGGCAAGTCTTTTTCCGGTTGCAGTGACGCTTCTTGCAGCGCAGGCATTCCCGGCGGCGGTTCAGTGCTACCAGTCTTACCCTGTTTGTACTCCATCTCCAGCGCTTCGACCCAAGGATCGCTGTGGTCAATCTCAATAGTCGATTTCGGCGCAGGCGCAGAAGGTACATCTGCCGCGCTAGGCGCGAAGATATTTTCCAATTCGCTGCTGGACGGCATTTCTTCCTTGAGCCAGTCCGGCATATCCGCCACTGCTGGCGGTTCCACAATATCGTTAATCAGGGCTGGCGCGGACGTTGGCAGCGTTTGCGTAACTTCTTCTGGCGGTGCTTGTCCCACCTGCTCAATCAGCCAATCCGGGATTTCCGCCTTGACTGCTGGAGCATCTGGGTCGTAAGCGCTCAATTCTTCCGGCTCTTCACGCTGCGCGCCAATTTCGAGCTGGCGGCTCATCCATGCTTCCATCAGATCAGGCGGGACATTTTGCCCCTTCGCCAGTGCCTGGCTGATTTCCGCATCGCTCATCTGATGTTGTTCGGTGGGTTTAGCCTCTGTCGCACCCTGGGATGATGCTAGTGCATCCAGCCATGCCGCCGGGTCCTGCAAATCAGAAGCTTCGCTTGCGGCTGCTGGCGCTTTGGATGGTGTGGAAGGGATATTGAGTTCGGCCTGTTTCAACACCGTGTCTGGTGTTTCGAAGGTATAGTCGGTGTAACCGGGGCCGTCCGAAGCCATATTTTCCGGAATCGGAATATCCAGGTTTGCCGCTGTGGTTAATTCTTCAGTCGGCGCGCCCTGTCGTTTGGCGAGGCTTTCCAGCCACGAGACTGAGTCGCCTGAATCATCCGGGATACCAACGTCTGCCAGCGAATCACCGACACCCTGACTTTGGGCAAGGCCTTCCAGCCAGTCAACCGGGTTAGTTGCTTCAGCAGCAGCCGGAGCAGGGTTGGTGGTTGATGCCAGATCAGCCGCAATCGAAGACAGGTCGAGCGCCGGGAAATCGTTCCCCTGGTCAGCCGCCAGACTTTCCAGCCAGGATAAGGCGCTGCCGCCTGCGGGTTCCGGCGCTGCTTGCACTGGTGCGGGAGCGGGTGGTGGTGGCGGAGGCGCGGCGGCAGCCGGAGGTGGTTGGACAGGCTGTGCCTTAGGCGGCGGTGGCGCAGCGGCAGCCGGTTGTTGCGGTGCTGGAGCTGCGGCGGGCGGCGCGGCAGTCTTGCGCGGCGGCATCTTCGATTCGATGCGCTGCCCCTTCATCTTACCTTCAGATGGCACATAGCCCGGTTCGTCAATGACCACCGAATCGGGATCAATCTCCGCGATCTCTATGTCTGCCGAGGTCGTAAACGTGGCGGCATCTGCGCCTTGACGCTTCGCAAGACTCTCCATCCAGGCCATAATTTCTTCGGGAGTCATCTTATCAAAATCAGGTGTATTATCAGCGGGCGGCATCGCTCTTTCCTCTCAAAAATTCAGAAAGCCTGGGTCAACTATTGTAACCAGGGTGGTAAATCTACGTCGCTCCAGTCGTCGTCCTCCCCAGTCGCTTGGGGGCTGGGCTGCTCTTGTTTTTCCTTCGGTTTTCGCAGCCACGCGGGGAGTTGAGAAAATGTGAATCGCCCCCGTTGGGATTTGGCTGGAATGGCCTTCATCTGCTGGGTTTCCTCATCCACAATGTCCGTCAGCCATTGGAATTCACGGTTGCGGGCAGGTTGGGATGCACCCTGGAAAATCGGTACAACACGGTTTTCGCTGCCAGGTAAAAATTCCTGCTCGATTTGCTCATCTTCCGGCGCATCATAATCCACATCCAGACCGGGCACCATCGCGTTCAGCCAGTCTGGCGCATTGGTCGCCTGATTGACCGCTTGACTGACGACGGCAGGTTCGGCTTCTGTGGTATCAGCATCCTCCGCGCTGAGCAGATCGAAATCATCATCAAAGCTGAGTTCCTGAACAGCGGCTGTTTCGGGTTGTGTTTCAGGTGTATTTATATCATCAATCCACTCATATTCGCTACTCGCTTCTGCTTCTTCCACCGGCGCGGGCGCTTCAGCACGAGAGGATTTCACTTCCTGTAACCAATCGGGCATCTCATCGGCAACGGCAGGTTCTTCTTCTTGTTCCTCAGCCGCTTCGAGTTCGCTATCCCAGGGGATTGGGGCTTCTTCCATGACAGGTGGAGCGGCTTCGGCCTGTTGTAGTGCAGCCAACCATTCCGGCACAGCCCCGCGTGGTTCGACCACCTCATTATCCATATCGCTGGTCGCTTCGGCGGACACAGCAGCATTTTCGCTCGTTTGTAGAGTCTGTATCCAGTCTGGTTCCTCCACACTGGCTTGACGAGCTTGTTCTCCGTTGTCGCTGCCCCAGTCAAATCCACTGTCAGCAGCCGAGGTGACAGGTTCCGCTTTGGCTTCAGCAGCAGGCTGCATTTCGGATAACCAATCGGGCATCTCGCCAGCGGGTTCGGCGCTCAGATCATCGGCCTGCGCGACGGGTTCTTCTTCAGCGGTCTGGGACATCCACTCGAATCCACTGTCAGTGGCAGAGGCGACAGGTTCCGCTGCTTCTTCAGCGGCAGGCTGCATCTCGGACAGCCAATCGGGCATCTCGCCAGCCATTTCAGCGCTCAGATCATCAGCCTGAGCGACAGGCTCTTCTTCCTCAGCGGCCTGGGACATCCACTCGAATCCACTGTCAGCAGCCGAGGCGACAGGTTCAGCTTCTTCTTCAGCGGCAGGCTGCATTTCGGATAACCAATCAGGCATCTCGCCAGCGGGTTCGGCGCTCAAATCATCAGCCTGAGCGACAGGTTCCTCTTCAAGAGCATCTTCTTCGGAGATTGCATCGCCCATCCACGCGAATTCGTCGTCAGCGGCAGAGGCGGCGGGTTCAGCTTCGGCTCCAGCAGCAGGCTGCATCTCGGACAGCCAATCAGGCATCTCGCCAGCGATTTCGGCGCTCAGATCATCTGCCTGAGCGGCAGGTTCTTCTTCCTCAGTGGCCTGGGACATCCACTCAAATTCACTGTCAGCAGCCGAGGCGACAGGTTCCGCTTTGGCTTCAGCAGCAGGCTGCATTTCGGATAACCAATCAGGCATCTCGCCAGCGGGTTCGGCGCTCAGATCATCGGCCTGAGCGGCAGGTTCTTCTTCCTCAGTGGCCTGGGTCATCCACGAGAATTCGTCGTCAGCGGCAGAGGCAGCGGGTTCCGCTTCGGCTTCAGCGGCAGGCTGCATTTCCGCCAACCAGTCAGGCGTATCGCCAGCAGGTTCAGCGCTCAGATCATCGGCCTGAGCGACAGGTTCCTCTTCCTCAGTGACCTGGGACATCCACTCGAATTCGCCCTCATCAGGGCTGCTTTGAGCGACAGGTTGAGCGGTCTTGGGTTCATCAGGCTGCAAGTCTGCTAGCCAGTCCGGCGTATCATCAATGGGTTCCGCCAGTAAATCTTCCTCTTCAGGGGTAACAGCCTGGGACATCCACTCAAATTCGCTGTCATCAGGGCTGCTTTGAGCGACAGGTTGAGCGGCTTGGGGTTCGTCAGGCTGCAAGTCCGCTAGCCAGTCCGGCGTATCACCAGCCGGTTCCGCCAGCAAATCTTCCTCTTCGGGAGTAACGGCCTGGCTCATCCACTCGAACTCGCTGTCATCACTGGCAGTGGGTGTCGAAGCCGCTTGCGCTTCTGCTGGTTTCATCTCCGTCAGCCAGGAGGGCACATCATCAGTGCCAGCATCGGATTGTTGTCCGGCATCATCCAGTTCCGACATCCAATCTAACGCATCAGCCGCTGGTTGGGCATCATCATTGCCACCCAGATCAGCGAACAAATCGGGCAAATCTTCCTTACTGGATGTGGGTGTCTCGCCTAGCCAGGTAAATTCATCATCCCCTGAATCGGCTTTAGGACTGTCCTCATTCATCCAGTCGAAGGCATTATCTTTATCATCAGCCATTTCATCCTGCCGATCTGGCTTTTCAGCCGTAGCCGGAATGTCGTTAGACACCCGTTGCTCCGATGTATCAGTAGGGGATTCAGTCAGTGCTTCCAGATTCAGCGCTTCATCTAACAGCGATTCGTCAGCCAGCCAATCCAATGGATCGTCTGAATCAACTTTTTTCCCGGTGCTGGACGGCGCAGCAGAAGATGGCTTGAGTTCGATATCGGTCTCGCTCAACCACGCCATCGGATCATCATCTGTGTTGGCTCTGGCAGGAGCTTCAAACTGTGCCGTAGCGCTCCACGCCTTCGGCGCATCCGTTTCACTAATGATGTCTTCGTCACCGCTGCCTTTTAACCAGGCCAGCGGATCAACCTCACCAGCACCTTGCAATGCTAAGTTGTCATCATCTGCGCCGAATAAATCGAGATTATCCTCAACCAGCGGTTTGTCGGAGACATCAATGCCGCTTTCCTTCGCCCACGCCAGCGGATCGACTTCCCGCATCTCACCCGTCTGATGGGTGGGTTTGGGAGTCGCGTCTTCTGGCGAAAAAACTGCATCCTTGAACAAATCATCCAGCGAATCGCCTGCTGGGGCATCTTCTATTTCAGGCAGACCCGCCAGCATGTCTTCGATGGGTTCGGGTTCGGGTATGGGTTCTGCTTCCGGTACATCAATAGCCGAAAGCAGGCCGGTTAGGCCAGTTCGTTTACGACCGGTTACGGGCGGCGGAACTTCTGGGGCGGCAGCATTATCTGTGTCCCCTAATTCGGTAAACCAGTCATCCGGTGCTTGGCTGCTAAAACTGGCATTGTCGAAGGTGGGTAATTCTTCTTCTTCTGTGCCTCGCGAACGCAGACTCCCCATCCAGTCAGCCGAATCATCGCTGCTGGAACTTGCCTCGGCAGCTTGATCGACAGCTTGTAGCCAGTCCGGCGAGCGGTTAACAATTTCCCGTTCCGCCACCCGGCGATAATCCAGTTCTTCCAGTTTATAGGCTTCATCGGGTACGGCCTGACCCTTCGCCAGTTCCAGCGCCAGATACGGATCAACCGATTGAATATTGCCGATATAGCGCTGTGCATCCGACGGGCGTGATTCGCCTAACCACAATTCCGCCAGAATCCTGTTGGCTTCCAGACAATCCGGCAGCGCTTGAAGCACACTAACGGCGGTTTCCGCCCCTTCGATGCGCTGACCTGCATTCCAATAAGTGCGTGCCAGCAGGAGTTTCAGATCAATCCGGTCAGGCGCATTCGCCAGCGCTTGCTGTAATGTGGTGACGGCTTGCGCGAATAATCCATTGCGTACATACTGCTGCGCGACGGCTCCGGCGGTCAACTGCACTTTCGCGTGTTCTACCCGCCGGTGCTTGCGGTACAGTTCGCGCAGTTCATCCAGAATGACTTCATTGTTCGGCTCCTGCTCGAAGGCGCGTTCCAGAAACCAGATCGCGTCGTCCGGGCGCTTTTCCGCCATCGAGACTTCGCTCAGGCCGATATGGGCATAAAAATCATCTGGATATACACTCAGCAGGCGGCGTAGCACTTCATCGGCTTCCCGCCAGCTTTTATTCTCAACCAGCGCGCGTCCTAAAAAGCGATACGTATCGGCATTTTTAGGAAAATATTGGAGGATGTGACGGCAGTGATGAATGACCTCGCTGGCAGCGCCAGATTTGAGCAAGCTATCCAGTTTGGCGAGATAATCGCGTAAGGTGATGTCTGCCATCAATTGCTTCCCGTTGACCAGAAAAAACAAAATAGGAGCGGCGTGCCGTCCTGAATAAAGATTATAACATAGAAAAATAAATGCGCCCCGCTACCATTGTCTTAAGGAAAGTGATGATTTCGTTGGAATATCATGAATGTTGAGGATTATTTTTGATGATACCACTGCGTAATATGGTGAGATTTTTTACAGGAGATCATCCAGCGTCTTCCCCTCTCTACGAGCTTGCGAAATGGGGAGGAGGCAGGGCTTTCAAGAGTAGGTTCTTTACGGATGCCTCGATAATCTCCCTTGATGTCGATAGCCCCGTTCCCGAATGCTCCCCCTTTCTCTATCGGTACTCCGAATGGGGAAAGGGGGCTGGGGGGATAGGGGTTAATGAAAAACTTACCCTTGTGAGAGGGGTCAGGGGAGGGGTTCTATGTACCCTTCTCCTTTTACTCCTCACCGCCTCCGTTTCTGCGCAGGCACAGCCTACCCTCGAAGATTTTTGGGAAGGTCGCGCTCAATGGGTCGTTGATATTCCCGATGTCGGCCTGCCCGTCGGTGAAAGTGATACCGTCTATAAAGGAAACGGCGAGTACTGGTCATATCTCCACGCCAGCGACCAATCCGCCGGGGTAGTCGATCAGTGCGGTGAACCCGTCGCTTTTCCCGGCTGCATGACCCTCTGGAAAAGTGACGATGCCGGACAATCCTTCGCTCTGATCTCGCCCATCTGCCTCATGGCTTGCACATCCTGTCCCTGTGATGACCAGCGCGACCACATCACCGCCCAGCAGTATCCCCGCGTATTTGATGCCGGAGATCGTGTCTATCTGGCCTACGAATGGCACGCCCAGATCATGCTGCGCAGTTCTGCCGATGGTATCAACTGGTCGAACTGGTCATATCTGCTCACCCCCGGCGGCACATGGCCTACCTCCTATGCCCCCTGTACTGCTACCGAAACCATTGGTGAGCATCCCAACATTCGTGGACAGGCCGATAACTGCCTCGTCGGCGCGCCGCCTGGACTCTACGTTGAAGGAAACACGCTCTATGTTTTCGCAGCGGCAGGCTCCGCGCCCGGACACATGCGCTGTTACAAGGGAGATCGCTATGGCAATTTGGGCAAACTTAAGCGCTGTGATACTGATCCGTTGTTCTCCGGCGCAGCCGAATACGGCCCCACCGACATTACCTCCGGCACAGCCATCGACCCCTATTTTGACTTTCGCTATGTCAGTTCAGCCGATGTCATCAAAGTGGGCGATCATTACTACATGAGCTATGAGGGAGTGCGTGGGCCGGATGTCCTCGAACGCGGCATGGATACCCAGTTCGGACTCGGCTTTGCCCGTTCGGTGGGTGATGCGATTGACGGAGCGTGGGAGAAATACCCGCATAATCCGGTTATCACGCCCACAGGCTTTGAAATCGGCATCGGTCATGCCGATATGCTGGTTGTGGATGGCATCACCTACATGTACACCCAAACGGGCGACGAAACACGCGGACGCTACATTTTGCAGTGGATAACTTCGAATTGATCTGCGGGGCGGAATGTTTTGTAGGGGCGTAGCACTGCTACGCCCACCCTCTGAAGATACTACTTAATACGATACGTCCAGGTCTTTTTGCCATCCGGCGATGCCTGACGTTCTTCGACCACGCCATCAATCACCAGATCATGCAGCGCACCTTTGCGGCTGGGGTTCAGACCACCCGATGGTGCTTTCAACTGTTTGGCGATAGCGGCGCGGGTAAACCATTGTTCTTCGCGCGGTAGCAGGGATTCCTTGTGATTCTGGCGCAGAGCATCCTCGATGAGTTTCTTGGCGCTGTTGGTGCTGATCATTTTGTTTGTCCTGAATATCTATATGCTGGGATGTTATTCTCAGTGGAGGGTTTCAGTATAAATCACCCGCAGCATGAATAACATGGGCAGACCTGTTGCAGCCTGCCCATGACCAATGTCCCCCCTGTATCGTTAGTGATTTCATACCTGTAAAACAGGTGAATAACAGGTACACGGGAAACACGGCGACTTTACGGGAGCCAGCCGCCGGAAAACGGATTTACTTGCTGCTCTAGCGGCTTATCCCGTCCCACACTGAATCAGACTGTTATGCTGAATGCTCCCCCGCCAACCGACCAATGTATCACGCATTCCCGCTGAATTGGTCAGATTATGCTTCTCGAAATCCTGCGTATCGACAGCGTAGACATCCCATGAGTCAAGATCACCGGACATAAAAGCCAGATAACGCCCATCCACTGACCAGCGCGACCAGCCTCGCAGCGCATCTTCTGCCACCGGATGCAGTGACCAGTCAGCGGCGCTAAAAAATACAACACCGTCAGCCGTCCACAAGGCCATCTGTTTCCCATCCGGCGACCATAGTACCGGGTTGTTATAAATAATATATTCGGAGGTCAATTCAAAGAGTTGTTGTGTCTGACGGTCAAGATCAAACATCCAGAAGCTCTTGTGGCTCTTATCATGCTGTAAGACGGGCAAAGTTAACCAGTGACCTGTCGGTGCCCATTCTGTGAAAGAGTGGTCAATGAGTGTACTGTCAATCAGTGCCGTACTGCTGCCATCTTCAAAATCAAGGACAGCCGCAGATTCGCTGGTCGTATCCTGATAGAGGAGATAACGTCCGTCGGCTGACGACACTGGGACTAAGTATTCGAATAAGGTTCCATTGATAATCAGCATCAGAGGGGCTTCATCACTTTGCGTGTCAATTCGCCCGACTTGGATGGTTTGATCGTCTATGAGGGTATGAACCAACGCATAACGCCCATCCGCTGACCAGCCATCGAAATGTCCTACCGCATAATGCTGTTCACTGCCATCTGCGGCATTGAGGATGACGAGATCGCCCTCGCTGGTTTGGTACGTGAGACGAGCCTCTGTAGGTGACCACTTCATCTCCCGGGTATCTAACATATACCGAACACGCTTTTCCTCGGTATCCCATATGGTGATGTCGTATTGACTTGCTGCATCAATTGATTCGTAGGCAAAAAATCGTTCATCTGCCGACCAGCCGATCAGAAAAATGTCGTAATCGACCCCCTGTAACAGGACTTCTTGTTGTGTTTCCGTATCATAAATATGCACACGCTCGAATCGATCCTCAGGGACGCTGTACGCCAGATAGCGGTCATCAGGCGACCACGATATGGACAATAAGCACTGAATGTTTAGCTGATCGGTGACGGTCTGGCGGTTCCCGTCATCCATATTCAAGACGGTCAGGCTTTGCCGGTTTGCCGTCGAGTCTTCAGTCAGGTAAATGAACCCTCCCTTTGGCGACCAACCCGCCTCGCTCCTGTCACCGTGCAGTGTAGCTATATCCGTTGTTTCGCCGCTGGCAGCATTCAGGATTTGAATCGCATACAGGTTTTCATCAGCGCCCTGTGCGGCAACCAGCAGATCATCCTGGCTTCCCGTCGATTGCTGCGCCCCCGGACGCGATCCGCTCATCACAGCGAACAACGTCACAATAATCAGTATCAATTTGCTCATGAAGAACACCCCCGTCATGTCCATTATTGTTTTAGTCTACAGACAATCTGCCTGATTTCGTTGTCCACTACCCCACGCACTTGCTACGCTTTCCCTGTCTTCAGCTAAAAACCAATAACTAACCGCGAACAACCCACTTTCATACCGAAAAGTTTACCAAAAGTTCACCCTTTTCCGTCCCGATTATGCTACGCTGTAGTGGATTGACGCAGAATTTTTATCTTGTACCTGCTCTGTTGCCATCATCATTCCTGAGAAAACGCGGGTAAAAGCCATCGAATTTTGTAGGGACACGATATATCGTGTCCGCCTTAAATCATGATCGAACACTCATCTTTGCAACAGAGCATCTCGTACCTTAAATCTTGCGCCTCATACCTGAAATGCCAACGGCGCAACAAGGTCAACCTGCCAGGCTTTTGACTCAGGACTTTGTACTCAGCACTCACGACTAGGGGAGCTTTCAGAGAATGTCCGTTTTTAATCGACCATCATGGCTCAATCCCAAGATAGAAGTTAAAGCCTCTGCCACAGCCGGGGTGGGCATGGTTGCCAGAGAACCCATTCAAGCCGGAGAAAAAGTATTGGTCTTTGGCGGCCTGTATGCGGATGCTGAAGGAGCGCAGGAAGCGCAAAAACAAGGGAAAGGGGTCATGCAGTGGGACGAGGATCTGTGGAGTATTGAAATCGAGAGCGATGATCCCGTTTATGCCATCAATCACGCTTGTCACCCCAACACCTGGATGCAGGATGCTTTTACGCTCATCGCCCGGACGGATATTCAACCGGGAAGCGAAGTCACAGCCGATTATGCCCTCTGGGAAGCCGATGAAGCGTATGTGTCAGGCTGGGAGTGCCACTGTGGAGCGCCGGATTGCCGAGGAAGAATTACCGGAAAAGATTGGCAGTCCCCCCGCTTGCAGCAGGACTATAAGGGACATTTTTCGCCGCTGATAACGAAGCGTATTGACAGACTTGGCTGATAGTATTGTCCGACAGCGGCGACAACGGCGACATTTCCCCTTGCGAATGTCGCCGGGCGGCAATATCCCGACAATCTTGACACCTTGCACCTGGCGAATCGAAAAATACCAACGCCAACAAGCGCAAGCGGCGAGCTTCTGACGCAGGACTTTTTTCCGTTCCCGCTTTCGTCGTCCCCATTTTTGCTCGGCGGTGGCAGTGGCGGGGCGGCGGAAACATCGATTTTAAACTTTTTGCTAACAACGAACAGCTTTTAAAATGAAAATGAGGAAGAAGAAAAAGAAAATAGTCGTCAAACGGCCACAGCCACAATTTTCGCCACAGTCAGCGCCGCCGCCACAGCCACAATCTTCCCGTGACTTGTGGCCGCGCCGCCACCGCCACAATTTCTGGCGTTTATAATCAATAACTAAAAACCGATTTCGTCTTTTTACTAAAAACTAATAACTAACAACCAATAACCGCTGTTGACTGACGACTGATGACTATCGACTTTACCAGGCACTGAGAACTTGGAACTGCGAACTAGGCACTAAAAACCATCTCCACCACCCATTTCGCGATTTGCTTCGCTGTTTCCGCTGTGGGATGTATCCCATCGAACGAGTAGGTGTAGCCCTCGCGCTGGCGTTCCGCCTCGTAATCGTTCCAGCCGCTGCTCACCCGCTGCCCGATGCGGTTGATGTCTGCCAGCGTGATCGCCGGACGCGCCTTGATCTCCGCGGGGGTCAGCCGCGCCATCAAATCCAGCGTGGGGATATTGAGGGAATCCGCCGCGCTTTTGGCTAAGTCGTTGTACTCACGCTGCGCCGCCACGACTTCCGGGTTGTACTCCAGCGCTTCCAACCCGACCCACGCCAGCACATGTTCGAGCTGAATGCGGGTCAGCAGATCGCGGTACGAGCTGCTAAACAGGGCGGGCGGCACATAACCGAAGGGGACTTTCTGGACTTGCTGGTAATAAGGCCGTGTCGCGGGTTGGCTGTAAGAAATCGCGTCGTTTCCCCCAACGGTGATGAATATCCCGTCCGGTTCCAGCGCGAGAATATCATCCAGCCGCGCCAGCAGATTCAGGACGGTATTTCCACCCTGTCCGGCATTGATGATGGTGTGTTCGGGTTTGAGCCGCGCGACTTCCGAGACGAAATCGCCCCCGTACTTGCCCCAGACAAGGCTGTCACCGAAGCAAACCAGCTTCATGACAGGCCGTTGGTACGCAAGAACGGCACAATCAGATCAGCGAATCGCTGTGCGCCATCTTCCGTCAGGTGGATGCCGTCGAAGCTGTAGGTGAAGTTTCCGGCCTCGCGCATCCGGTCATAAGCCGGTTTTCCGAGCAGCAGCGTCCTGAAATTACGCGCATAAATCGACAGGTTGAACGGTGGGCGATTCGGAACAGAAGAGGGGGTAAGCTGTGTCATCAAATCCAGTGTCGGGATATGCATTTCCGCGCAGATTTCCGCCGTGTATGCGTTCAACTGGCGGAGTGCATCTACCGTTCGCGGATTGTATTCAATGGGTGGCAGGCCGACCCATACCTTGATCTGTGCGGCAGCGAGGCGGCTAAGTATGGCGCGCATATTTTCCCGCGCAGAAATGGGGGAAATCACACCTTTTGGAATCTGTTTAAACAAGCGGTAGAAATGACGTGTCCCCGCTTCAGCGTATGTTATGGCATCGTTGATACCGACCATGATGAACACGCCGTCCGGTCTCAGGTCGATTACATCGCGACTGACGCGGCGATAGAGATTCAGCGTGGTATCACCGTTGACACCCTGATTGAGGAAACGGTGCGCGGGGAAAGCTGCTGCAATTTTGTCGACAAAACCAGTGCCGAAGGTTCCCTGCGTCAGACTGTCTCCAAAAAAGATGATATTCATAACCGGGAACTAATGACCGTTTTGAGCAGCTTGTGCCTGATGTGCCAGATAATCGTGAATGAAATCACCCTGGTCAGTAGCGATCAGCACACCTGCCAGCTTGTTCACGACCAGTTCACCGAAGTGTTCCAGCAGGCGGTTGACCTGTTCGCGCACGATCAGCATGACATCGTCCCACAGAACGCCCTGTGGAAGCTGTGGTTCGCGCACACTTCGGGTGCTTTCCATATAGGCCATAACGGGTTCGACTTCGGGGAAAATCAACTGGCTGGGTAAATCGTAGCGCACCACCGCGTAAAAATGACGCGAGAGCAGGCGCGTACCTGATTCGAGAGTAAACATATCGGTGTGTGCGCCGGGAATCTGAATATTGGTCGTGCCGGGAGGAACCAGCAGGGTAATGGCACGGCGCATCAACACCTGTAATTCTGGCATATTATGCAGGCTGTTGGTGCTGGTAATCAGAAGCGCACCGGGTTTCAAGACGCGGTGGAACTCGTTGACTGCCTGCTCCATATCCGGTATGTGAAACAATACATGATTTGCCATGACAATATCAAAACTGTTGTTGGCGAAGGGCAGATTTTGAGCATCAGAAATGTTGAGGGTAGAAGGGGCGGGGTGACGATGGATCATACCGGGGTACAAATCAAGACCGTAATACGTAGTCTGGGGATGCCGCTCTTGCAGGTTTTCGTACCAGCGCCCCGGCCCTGCGCCCACATCCAGAATGACTTCATCGCCCCGCCACTTGATACAACTGAGCGCCCAGTTTACAAAATTGGTTGGCGGCACAGTAAAGCGGTCATGGGTCTCTTGCCGTACACGGAGAGCATCATCAGTCAGATACATTCGGCGCACAGCTTCAGGGTTATTCGCTGAGAACATAGTCATTCCATGATTGGGTGGTAGTCGCCTCATCACATGATGACAGGCGCGCGACTTTGAGTTTCATAATAATATACCATGTATTGCGCTAAATAAATCGGCGCAATCTGGTCGGGATGTCACAATGCTGATTATAACGGATTGTTTTTCTTAAATATCTGTGATCCGGCTTCGTACAGGCCGATCCCTATGGCAACCGATAAATTCAGCGAATCAATCGCGCTGCTGTGAGGGATAGTGACGGATGTGCCGAGGGAACGATAACTATCGGGCAGGCCGCTGCTCTCGCTGCCGAAAATCAGCGCGAAGGGTGGTTCAAAAGGGGTTTCGCTCAAGGTGGTTTCACCGTCTGTCATGAACAAATACAGCTTATGCTGGCAGGCAGCGCGATAGTCCTCAAAGGACTCGAAATAAGCGAAATTGATCTGAAACAAAGCGCCCATCGAAGCCCGCACCACACGCGGGTCGAAAATATCCGCAGCGGGTTTGATGAGTGCCAGATTCTGGAAACCAAAACCAAGCAGGGTGCGCAGTGCTGTTCCGAGGTTGCCCATATCGGATGGATTAACCAGCACAACCTGATTCGCATCTTCTATGAGAGTGGTGTTGTATTTGTGGAACACGCCGACTGCATACGCATTTTCGCGCGCTCCGATTCGCTCAACCAGCTTGTCATCAACACTGACCGGAATACGTGCAGCCTCGCACAGTGCTCGAATTTTGCTAACGCCTTCGTTCCGTTCAGCATTGGAGGTGAACAGCACTTCCATCACCTGCTGCGGCTGAAAGCGAAGTAACTCCAGTGTAGGAAATACACCGAAGGTATAGGCGTGGGGTGCGTCGTGGTCGTATTTCTTCAGGCGCATAAGTGCTGATTGCTCGTAGAGGAGAATCTCAGTCTCTCCTCTACATTATCAAAGTTATCGGTTCAGGCTTCCTGAGCGATTGGGGTCTCGGTCTCGGTTTTTTGTGCTTCGCTGCTGTCGTCCTTGAGCTTCATCACGCGGAAGGATTCGGCAAAAGCATAGTTATGGGGCTGCCCGGTTTCAGCATCCCATTTGCGCACCATATCGCCTACTTCCGGGCTGAGCTGTGATTTGTGGCAGAGGAGCGCCTGAATTTTACGCTCAATCTGGTTGGAAATGTCAATGAAAGTGTCTGACTTCTCGCTGAACTGAATATACAAATCGGTTACGTCGTGGGGTTCGTAGCCTTCTGCCAGCAGTTCGGGGAAAATCGGACGTGTACCCGCGCTAGGAAAAACGGCATAGAGAGCGGCTTCAGCAGCGGCGCGATGATCGGGGTGATTAATGTAAGAATTTCCGGCAAAGACCATCGTCGGGTCAGAGCACATTACGCGATCTGGACGAATTTCGCGAATCAGACGGGTCAGGTCACGGCGTAATTCCAGTGTGTGTTGGAGCGTGCCATCTGCATAACCCAGGAAACGTACATCGTGAACGCCGACTATTGAGGCGGCTTCGCGTTGTTCAGCTTCGCGTTGTTTAATCAGGGCGGGTAAATCCTCGCCCGGTTTATTGCTGCCTGCGCCGCCATCCGTAACGAGACAGTAGGTCACTTCTGCCCCATCATCTGTCCATTGAGCGATAGTTCCTGCTGCGCCGAACTCAATATCGTCCGGATGAGCCGCGATTACCAGAACCCGTTTTGGTGTTGTAGTCGTCATGCATCTGATCCTTTTTTATTCACATACCCCACGTATTGTATAACCGATTTTCCAGTTTTGTCGCCATCCACATCATCAACAGTAATCTTTCTTTTTTGTAGCGGGAATGCTGATATATACTGGCATTAAGGAAAAAGAATTTGGATAAATTATGGCTGAAAACCTGTCGACTCCACTACGCGCTCGCGCTGCGCTTTTCTGGGCACAGTTGACTGAACCACCGGTATCAGTACGGGGCGATGAGGTGCGGCGACAATCCCGTTTCCAGGCCTCGCTGTTGCTGAGCACCCTCCTGGCGGTACTGCTGCTGGCTCTTGAGCCAGTTTTCATCACCACTCCCCATCGCGATATACAATTTGCTGCCACCTTAGTTGCGGCGACTGTCCTCTATACCGTTTATGCCATCAGTCGTCGTGGTCACTATCGGGTTGCGAATGTTCTGGCAATTTTATATGGTACAACCGCGATTTTGCTGGTAGCCGTGCTGATGGGTGGGACGAGCGGCGTTAGTGGTCTGTATTTCCTGCTGACCATGATGATCTATGCCAGTTTGTTTATGCGCTTGCGGGTCGCTGCTCTCATTCTTGTTGTTCATGCAGCGCTTATGCTGTTGATTTGTGTCACGGGGCGTGTTGCCGTTGACGCAGTTTTTAATGGCCCTTTTCTGTTTAACCTGTTTCTCGGCAGTCTTATTTTGTTGACCGCTTATCACTCGAAGAAATTACAGGCAGAACGTCAGGAGAAAATAATAGAGAGCGAAAAACGTGATCGAATGATTTCCGGTTTGATTTCAGATTATGCTTTTTCCTTCCTGGTCAGAGCGGATGGTTCTCTGGAACTGGATTGGATTACCGAGGAATCATACAATCGCGTAAGCGGCTATACCAGCGATGATGTTCGCGATGGTGGTTGGTTTGCCTTCGATGCTCCTGACCAGGAAAGTATTCGATTGGAATGGGAACGCACCAAGAAGGGTGAGTCAACGGATGGTGAACACCGCCTGACGACGAAAAATGGAGAAAAACGCTGGTTGCATATTTATCGGCATCCGGTATGGAATGAAGATCATACACGGGTCATACGGATTTATGGCGTAGCGAATGACGTTACCGCGCGCAAGGAGGCGGAACTTGCGCTGCGTCAGAGTGAAGAACGCTACCGGGTGATTACGGAATTGATGTCGGATTTTGCATTTTCCTACAAGATCAATGTTGATGGTTCACTCAGCCTCAACTGGCTCACTGAAGAACCCTTCACCCGCATTACCGGCTATACTGCTGCTGATTTACAAAACGGTGGTGTTTTTACCTTTCATCCCGATGACATGCCCGCCATCTATGCCATCCGGGAGAAAACACGTACTGGAGAAAGCACCGAAGGCGAACATCGTATTATTACCAAAGATGGGAGTGTTCGTTGGGTTTATTTCCGTCGCCAACCGATCTGGAATCCAGAAGAAAATCGCTATGATATGTATTACGGCATTGCCAAGGATGTAACTCAACGTAAACAGACCGAACTGGCGCTGCGCGAAAGTGAGGAACGGCATCGCATTATCTCGCAATTGATCTCGGACTATGCATCTTCGTTCCGGGTTGAGAAAGATGGGGCAATCGTTCACGAGTGGGGGATTGGTTCGATCACGCGGGCGGCAGGTTATACCTGGAATGAATATACGGCTATACCCGGATTCGATCATCAAAACCTCGATGAGGACTTTCTGGAATATCACCCTGACGATCAGGAACGGGTACGGGCTGATGTCGAAAAAGCACTTCGCGGCGAACGCAGTGAAGGCGAATATCGCATGTTTAAGAAGAATGGCGATATTTATTGGGTGCATGTCTACCGCTATCCCGTATGGGATGAAGCAGAGCAGCGCGTGGTGCGTTATTACTCACTTGATCAGGATATTACGGAACGTAAGCAGGCAGAAGCGGCATTGCGGCAAAGCGAAGAACGCTATCGTATGATTTCCGAGATGATGTCGGATTATGCCTTTTCGTTCGAGGTTGACACTGACGGCACCATACATATGGATTGGGTAACGGATTCAATCAGCCAGATTGTCGGTTACAGCACCACTGAGGTAGCAGCACAAATATCCCGGAACACAACGATTTTATATCACCCGGAGGATGAACCCCGTGTGAAGGATGATCTGAAGAAAGTGCTGGCAAATCAACGGGTTGAAGCGGAGTATCGCATTTTCGCTAAAGACGGTGGTTTGCGTTGGATTCATATGTCCCGCCGACCCATTTGGAGTGATCGCGAGCAGCGGGTGGTGCGTTTTTACGGGGTAGCCAAGGATATTACTGAACGTAAACGATCTGAGGCTGCTTTGCGAGAAAGCGAAGAGCGTTACCGGGTGATTACGGAATTGATGTCGGATTATGCCTATGCATTCTGGGTAGAGCCGGATGGCAGCCTCAAGCTGGATTGGATTACAGACGCTGCCCTGCACAATGTTCTGGGATATACCGCTGATGATATTCGAAAGGGCGGGGTTTTCATTGGTTTCTCTTCCGGGGACCGAGCTGCGGCTGAGAGCCAATGGCAGCGAACGATGGCTGGTGAACGAACTGAGTCCGAACATGAGGCGATTACCAAGAGTGGAGATACACGCTGGATTCACAGTTATCGTTATCCAGTTTGGGACGAAGAACAAAAGCGCGTCACCCGGATTTATGGTGTTGTGAAGGATATCACAGCGCGAAAGGCAGTAGAAATTGCACTGCGGGAAAGCGAAGAACGCTACCGGGTGATTTCCGAGATGATGTCCGATTATGCCTATTCGTGTATTGTTACATCTGATGGTAATGTTCCATTTGATTGGATTACCGGTTCGGTGAGTCGGGTAGTTGACTATACTGCCGATGAAATGAGAACCTTAAAGCCCTTTGAATATTATCACCCGGATGATGTCAATCTAGCCCGCGCCGATGTCGCTAAGGTTCTGAACGGCGCTTCTTTAACGAACGAATATCGAGTTATTACCAAGAATGGTGAAGAACGCTGGGTGCGGGTCTATCGCCGTCCAGTATTGAACGAAGCCGAAAATCGAGTTGGTCGATTCTATGGGGTAGTACAGGATATTACTGAGCGTAAACAGGCTGAAGAAGCCCTGCGCGAGAGTGAAGAACGCTACCGTATGATCTCGGAAATGATTTCGGACTATGCCTTTTCCATGCGCGTAGAACAAGATGGCAGTATGGCCTTGGATTGGATTACCGAATCGGTAACAGGAGTGACTGGTTATACACCAGATGAAATTGTCTCCGGGAAAGCTAATTTTGGTCTTTATCATCCCGATTCTGAACTCCTGGCACGAGGCGATGTGGAAAAGGTGCTGCGTGGTATTCCCACCGAAAGTGAGTATCGAGAGATTGCCAAAAATGGAAACCTTATTTGGACGCGCATGTATCGCCGTCCAGTCTGGGATGATACGCAGAACAGGGTAGTGCGTTTTTACGGTGTCGTACAGGATATTACTGAGCGTAAACAGGCTGAAGAACAAAAGCTGCGCCTTTCTGTGGAACAGGAACGGCTGACGATGGTCAATCAGTTTGTAGAAGCTTTTTCGCATGATGTCCGTACTTCTTTGGCGACCATCGAAACCAGTCGCTATCTGATTGAACGACTGACTGCTGATTTACAAAAGGTTCAGCTTCCAACTCAATTAGGGAGAATTCATCAAGCGGTCAATCATCTCGCTGAGCAGTTGAATAACCTGCATATGGTTTCTTCGCTGGCTGATCCAAACCCAATTCCCTGTCAGTTGAACCGATTAATTGAGAGCCTGATTGCTGAAAACAGCCTTCGTGCCAGGCAAAAACGGCAACTTCTGCAATTTGAGGCGGAACCAGATTTAGTGGTTATTTCGGCGGACGAGGCCAAATTGCGTCAGGCAGTTCAACATTTGCTGCTGAATGCTCTGGCTCATACTGATGAGGGCGGTCATATCACCCTGCGTACTCATCAGGACGACAGTTACGTGGCGATTGATGTTCAGGATTCAGGCGAGGGCATTGCACCCGATAAACTCTCACGAATTTTTGAGCCGTTTTACAAAACCGATTCCTCACGTACTTTGGAGGAAGGGGGGATGGGCTTGGGCTTAAGTATCGTCAATATGATTGTTCAGGCACATGGGGGACAGATTAGCGTCAGGAGTGAACCCGGTAAGGGCAGCATGTTCACCATTGTGCTGCCAATCAGGAGAGATGAACTGGCAGCACGCCGACTCGCATAATCCGTGCTGAAATCTACAGCCTGCCGATAGCTATCTACAAGTAGAAAGTTGTCCGTCCGGAACACCCCTGACCAACGGCAGTGTCAGCGATGAACACGGAGGGAGCGGACTGCGATGGTTGCGTGTGGTGTGCTGCGCGACCAATTCTTAACCTGGCGACCCTGAGTGTTAGAGCGTGTTATGCACTTCTAGTGGAGGGAATACTAAACTCAACATGATTCTCTCAAATCCCTTACCTGGTTAATTTATTATAACTTGACAAGGACTTATGTTCTGGCGTATTCTAAAATTGTCTGTATGGTCACACTATCAAACTGCATCTTAACATCTTTCATAGCCTTGCTCAGAAGCCATCCCAACAACGGATGAAATGGTTGTCAATCACCGCCACAGCTTTTTGAGGGAAACTTTCCCCTCACCGTTGCGCCACCATTTCCACCATTTCACGGCGGCGAATGCGTGGCATTGACTGCCAATCGCTCCCTGAAATTTGCACTGATCTCAGTGCTGCCGTTTCTGCCATCATTCTGAGGGAAATCTTCCCTCGCCATTTCTGCCTTTGTACGGCTGGAAATGGCAGTCGTAATCTGCATCTCAGTGCCACGACCGCCACAGCCTTTAGGGATGCAGGCGGATGACAAAACCGCCGTGTGCCAGCAGCGTTAAATCTAGCGTGCCACTCCGTTTGATTGTTTCCTGAGTGGTGTTGAAACTGCGTCCATCTGCGCCATCCTCAATGAGAATCATCGAATACGAATCGCCGTTGAGAAAAGCGAGGTCTAGTGAAACGGATTGCGCTTCATCCTGACCGTTGATTCCACCGATATACCAATCTTCACCGCTGCGGCGGGCAATCACCACAAAGGTTCCCGGTTCACCTGCCAGATAACGAGTTTCATCCCAGACAACCGGGATACCGCGCAGGAAATCCTTAGGCGCATCTGGCAGTGCGGTATAGGCTTCTACACTGTCCGCCAGATGGAGCATTCCCGACTCGAAGATGATCGGTAAGGCAAGCTCATGAACATTGGTGGTTTCATGCGGAACCAGTTCATCGGTGAAGGTGACAGGGGTGTAATCCATCGAGCCAACCACATTGCGTGTGAAGGGCAAAATGGTATTCTCTCGCGGGGCGTACTGAGCATAATTCTGGTCGAAAGTATAGGTTTCCGCGCCGCGTACTGCTTCCATCGTCAATAAATTAGGCCAGGTGCGTGCCCATCCTCGCGGCAGGGTCGCGCCATGAAAATTCACCATGAGGTGAAAATCCGCTGCGTCCTGCAAAATATCGAGATACAGCCGAATGATGTCCGGCTTATCGCTCTGGAAGAAGTCTACTTTTACCCCTTTGATGCCTAAGGCAGAGATACGGGCGAATTCGGCACGCCGCGTGTCACGGTCAAACATCAAATCGCGCGGCTGCTCGGTGACGATATTATGGGGGCCGCCGGAGTTGTACCATAACCAGAGTCCGATACCTTTCTGGTTGGCATAGGCGATAAGCTGGTCAATTGTTCCGCCGGTCATAATGTTCCAGTTCGCATCCACCAGCGAATATTCCCAACCCATTGTGACAGCTAAATCGACAAAATGGGTGAGGCTCGTGTAACTGCGACTGCTGCCATGATCTGACCACCAACTCCACGATGCTCTGCCGGGGTGAATCCAACTGGTATCGGCAATCTGGCTGGTTTTGCTCAGGTCATAGACCAGATTGGATTCCACGATGCCGCCGATAGAGCTTGCCACCATGATTACGCGCCAGGGGGTTGACCAGGGCAGCGGCGAAACTGGCTCAACTGCTCCATAATTTTCGCCCTCGCCCTTCAGCGGCATCACCAACTTAAAAATACCGTTTTTAGGATTCGGGTCAAGATGTGCGCCGAAGTAAGAACCGTCCAAATCCGCTTCAGTAATCAGCAGCCAGTGGTTATCGGATTGGAACAAGGTCGGAAATGACCAGCCTCGACCGCCAGCCAAACCTGCTCTGGTTGCCACCGGTACGCCATTTGTGTAAAGGGTTTCATAAGATGGAGCGTACATTGTCACCCGGTCATAAGGCTGGCTCCACATGCGACCATCTGGGGAGACAGCGAAAGTCGTGAGTTCCTTTGTGACGGCGTGCGATACGGCATCCTGTTCGGGGAAGCGGTAGCGGAAGGCCGCGCCGTTGTCGTAAGCACGCAGGATGATTTGTAACTGTGCGCTCTGTGCATTCTGGAAGTTAAGCGTCAGTTCATTGGTGTGATTGCGATTCTGGCGCTGTTTGCCGACCAACATGGTGTAGGTTTCTTCAATCTGGACGACTGCATCCGCCGAGTCGAAGGTGAGGTGGTTGGTGAAATCCTGATCTTCGCGCACAATGCCCAAGGTTGATGGATGAATGACTTCAGTATTTTGATGGGTGATGGTATAGGTAAGCGCTCCGTCGTTGTCGAGCGCCACTGCGATAGTCAGAGATTGGTCAGGCGAGGAGATGCTCCAGCTTTGCGGTGCAGCCTGCGCTAAAACGGACTGAATGGATAACAGGAGGGCGATGAAAAAGGCGAGAATCAAGCTGTTTTTTCTGAGCATGCAAGGTCTTTTCAATAGTGATACGAAATTTTCTTCAGTATACCCCGCTGATTCTTGCGAACCATCCATTGAATGAATATTTCCTGATGAGGCGATCAGTTTGAAGGTGGAAATTGGACTGCTTTTCGACGGAGGGCGGCATTATGGCGAAATTCCATGTTCAGAAAGTGGCTATTTACCAGAACGTCTTGACAGAATAACCAATGAATTTTGAGTCCTGTGTAATGATTATTGCCTTTTCGTAAATAGCCTGTGCAATCATTAGCCGATCAAACGGGTCTTTGTGGTGATGAGGAAGATTGTCCAACGCTAAGATGTGACCAACCTGGATTGGGAGTAATTGAATTTGATTACTGCTAAGTTGATTTTGGATCGTGTCTGCAAGGGAAGCAGGTAAAGTCAGTTTACCTAATTGCAGCTTAATTTGCATTTCCCAAATTGTTGCCAGACTCAGCAACAACAGATTGTTTTGATTAGCACAAACATCGCAACTTTAGAGGATAATTTCTCTGGTTCATTGTCCAACCAGATAAATGCATGAGTATCGAGAAGATATTTCATTCCTCACCCAGCCAGAATTCATCTGGTAATTCGTCATCGAAATCATCGCTCATCCAGGCTTTACCGAGATGTGCATGGAGGCCGAGAATGCGCGGTTTATCCGTAGATTCTGAACTGGGATTTGTGAACTTGACCCGGTTTTCAATGATGTAGGTATAGAGCTTCTTGACTTCATCGGGAGTCAACTCATCCACTGAACGAAAGAGGATTTCTAAATCGGTCATGTCACTACTCATTACGCCTAATAATCTTCTCTGATTATACCAGTTTTCGGCTAATGGTTGAAGTACGAGGGATATGTAGCGTCTTGTCCCTCGTACTTCAGCCTCCCTGTCGGATTTGGTGAGATCGATGAGGTTGGAGTCAATCGCCATGTACCAGATCGCCGGGGTCACGGTACATGAAAACCGCTAACCGTGTTTTTTCTGCACCATCGGATTCGCTTTCTTCCACAGGCCAGTATTCGCTCATCAAGGCACACAGGCGCTCATTAAACTCTTCCAATTGTGCTTCGGAAATATTGGCGACACGACTATGCATGAATGCATCCAGGGCTGGGAACAGCATCAGACTGGCAAGCATTTCTGAACGTAATCGGTCAAGAGCCGGTTTGACCAGTGCAACATCACGCTCAACATCATAGGAGGCAGGACGCAGATCGAAGAGATGAGCGACAGCACGATAATATTTCTCGACATTGCCGCCTTTGATCTGAGTATCAATCAGCTTGATAAGTCCGACATCCAGTAAATATCGAATATGATAGAGCACTTTGGAATGTGCCTCTCCCAACGTATCTGCGATTTGTTGATTGGTGGCAGGTCGGGCACGCAGCACCCCCAGAATGCGAATGCGTAAAGCATCGGTGAAGGCTTTGATCTGTTCCGGCGATTCGATAATCATGAGCGGGGCGGGTGTGAAATTGCAATCGATTCGTTCGCGCGAAGACATTCTAATCTCCTTTTATAGACCTATTACCCACGTTGTATTTACAACCCGCGTTGGAGAAGTGTTCAAAGTTGGTGAAAACTGGTACTTGCCCCTGACGTTACGTCAGCATTTATACTGGTGACCAGTTCAAGGAGGCAGGACAATTCAGTATAACGGACAGCAGTTTCGTATCGGCGAATTTGCAGAACGGGCGGGCGTGACCGTCCGCACGATCCGCTATTACGACAAAATCGGTTTGCTCAAACCATCCGGGCGATCCGAGGCCGGACAGCGCTTGTATGGCGAGATGGATTATGCGCGGCTTCAGCAGATTTTGACGCTCAAGCTCATTGGTTTGTCGCTGGATGAGATACGCGATTTACTCACGACTGACAGGGCAGAAATTCAGGATTTGTTAGCCCGTCAGAAGCAGGTTTTGTCGCAGCAGGTCGAGCAGCTTTCAGCAGTGATTCGCACGATTGAAAAAGCGCAGCGTTCGATGCTTGTCTCGCAAATACTCGATTTAGATACCTTCATTAGCATTATCAAGGCGGTGAATATGAACACGCAGTCGGATTGGCTGGCTCAGTTTATGACGAGCGAGGAGATGGAGAAGTTAGCTGGGATGAGTAGAGGTCAAACCTTAGCCGAACAGAGACAGGCTGGCGAAGCATGGAAAAGTCTCTTTCGCGATGTTCACGCCAACATGGATAAGGATGTGCATGACCCGGCGGTGCAGGCGTTGGTTGATCGGCTGGATGACCTGATGGCGGAATATACCCAGCAGGATACCGATTTTGCCACGACCATCACCAACGTTTACGCTCAATTCAGCAGCATACCAGATTTAGACGACGCGCCACAGGAAATTCGAGATTGGGCACAGCAGTTACAGGATGCGGCGAAGTTTATGCAGTGGGCACGGGAAGTGCGTGATTAAGATGAGACATTTACTCCCTCGGTAGCACCACAGCAAGCGCTTCAGCGACATTACGGACTTCGATCACTTTCAAAGTGGGCGGAATGCTGTCGATTTTGCGACGGGCTTTGGGCATGACCACGCGCTTGAAGCCCAGCTTGGCGGCTTCGTTCAACCGAGCGGGAAGCTGACCGACTGCGCGGAGTTCACCGCTCAAACCGATTTCACCCACAATGGCCAAATCCGCTGGGACGGGCTTATCGACATAACTGGAAGCCATCGCGATTGCCATCGCCAGATCGCTGGCGGGTTCGCTGATTTTCAAACCGCCGATGACGTTCACAAAAATGTCCTGTTCATGCAGTTTCAATCCGACACGCTTGCTTAAGACCGCACTCACCAGCAGTAAGCGATTCATATCGACACCATTAGGGGTGCGGCGCGGATTGCCGAAGGTGGTCGGGCTGGTCAATGCCTGTACCTCGACCAGCAGAGGGCGTGTTCCTTCCATTGTCACGGCGATAGCGGAACCGGGCGCATTTACCACCCGTTCTGCCAGAAAGGCTTCCGATGGATTGGGCACTTCGGTCATACCATCGCCTGCCATCTCGAATACACCCACCTCACTGGTCGCACCGAAACGATTTTTTACACTGCGTAAGAGGCGGAATGCCTGAAACGGATCGCCTTCCAGATACAACACTGTATCGACGATGTGTTCCAGCACTTTCGGCCCAGCGATGTTGCCTTCTTTGGTCACATGCCCGACCAGAAACACGCAGATTCCGCTGGATTTCGCCAAATGCTGCAAACGATTACCGCACTCGCGTACCTGGGTCACGCTCCCGGGCGAGGATTCGCTCTCGTCGGTGTAAGTCGTTTGAATCGAGTCGATTACCAGAATAGTAGGATTCAACTGCTGCACATGCTGGAGAATCACCGAGAGATTGGTTTCGGTCAGCAGATACAAATCGTCAGACTTGATATGCATCCTGTCAGCGCGCATCTTGATTTGCCGCGCCGATTCTTCGCCGCTGACATACAAAACTGTGCCAACCGTTTCTGCCAGCAACCCGCATACACCAAGCAAAATCGTACTTTTGCCCACGCCCGGTTCGCCGCCCAGCAGCACAATACTTCCCGGTACGAGGCCGCCACCCAGGACACGGTTAAATTCCTCGACGGGCACAAAATAGCGTTCACCTATGTCGCCGCTGACTTCGTTCAGGCGCTGTGGTGTTGAGCGCAGAGTACCCACGGGCTGGCGATTCTGTTTGGCGGGTTTGGAAACCTCAACCGCCTCTTCCACCATGGTGTTAAATTCGCCGCAGTTGGGGCAGCGTCCAAAACCTTTGGGGGATTGATAGTTGCAATTCTGACAGACATATTTTGTGCGTGTTTTCGCCATCGGATAACCTGTGAATTTGAACGAATGTGCTAGGGGATTATTGTAGCATATGCAGTGGATGACAGAAAGTGAGTGGTGTGCTGGGAGATGCAAAATTGCAGCCCAATCGCCTGCTTGTCTAACAGCGGCGATTTTAGATGTGTCTGGGGAGCGGGGTTATTACATATCAGATCACTATGCTCGTTTTGTGGCGGGTGTTGCTGTCATTTGCCCAGGCATTTTGTAGCGAGTACGGAACCATTCGTGCGTTACAGTCCAGGGTTCGCCTTCAGTGCCAATACACAGCCACGCTCCAGCCGGGGCAACAGATGGTTTTGAGCTTTCGATACTTTGGACGTAGGTATCTTTCCTGAGACGTTTTGCCCAGACACCTGTTGTTTTGTAGTAGGGTTTGCAGCCCAGTTTGCTTAAATGATTCTCGGTTGAAGTGGGTCGATAACCCTGTTCATCCCAGGGACGGTAGGTCTCATGGAATATGTGAGGTTCAATAGGGCGGGGTTCATAATCATCCAGATTCGGTTTGATTTTATCGCCCGCTACATAGGCAATGTAGTAGCCAGCAGTTGCGGTGACGGTATCCCACTCCGTTTTGATCACTTTGGGCGCTTCATTCTCGGTAAGCTGCTTGACCATCGTCACACGTTTGACAGGCGCATAATAAAGGAAGCCCTGTGCAATCAGTTCTGCCTCTGTCCATTTCCGCTGTTGATAAATCTTTGGTCTACCGTTGAAGATGCGATTGAGAAAACTCATTCATGGCCTTTCTAAACGCCACATCATCGTCTATGACAATTATAGAGAAAATTCTTGTTGCTATACCCCCAATATTAGGTGGTAACTTCGTCCTCATCAGGCAACTGGTTCTGCCGAGAAATTGCCTTCTGGGAGGTTTTGGGTTTAAATAGGGTTAGCAATAAGTGAGTTTGTAACCGAAATAACATGATTCGAGAACGTATTCTCGTGGCGGATGACAGCCGTGCTATCCGTGACTTTATTAAAGACGCGATTTTAAAGCCTAATGGATTTGCTACTCTCACCGCTCGCGATGGAATGGAATGTGTTGAAAAAGCGCGTGAGTATCACCCCGATTTGATCCTGCTTGACTTACAGATGCCACGCTTGGATGGTATTCAGGTATTGGATGCGCTCAACGTCGCCCAGTTAGAGATTCCGGTTATTCTGATGACGGCACACGGTTCAGAAGCGATTGCTGTCGAGGTATTTCGCAAGGGGGTAAAAGACTACATCATCAAAGGGGATGACTCTTTTTCTCCGGATGCCATCCTCGCATCAATTGAACGAAGCCTGACCGAAGTGCGGCTGCGGCGGGAAAAAGAGCAGCTTTACGATGATCTTGTCCTGAGCAATGCCGATCTCAAACGGCGTTTTCAGGAGCTTAAAGTGCTGTACCATGTCGGGCGCAGCGTGACCGCGCTGACCGATATCAGCAGTCTGATGCAGCGCATCGTAGGCGCGGCGACTATTCTCACTGCTAGCGAGGAGGGTGCGGTTTATGTCATGGAAAACGGACAGTTGATTTGTCGAGCGATAAAACATCATGCGGACGAACGGCCTTACGCGGTGAACAGTCCGATGACTGAACCGCTGGCAGTCCACAGCATCGAAACCGCCCAGATGGTTTCGTATTCGCCAGATAATATGGCTGCTGTTGGACGTTCGAATGGTAACGGGGGTTCCACTACGAAGGCGTTGGCGACCCCTATGATCTACGGTGGACAAACCGTTGGCGCACTGGTGGTCAAAAATGTGTCTGCTGCGACCAATGCTTTCAGCGATCATCATGGCGCATTGTTGAGTGCGCTGGCGGATTATGCTGCGATTGCCTACAAAACGCAGGGTCAGGTTAAAGTCGAAGACCCTATGTTACCCTCGCGTTTGGTCAAGCCCAAGAGCATTTTTGTCTCTTACCGGCATGATGATTACCCTGAATATGTTAAACCACTGGTGGAAACCCTGAGCGACAATGGTATGAATGTCTGGATTGACCAGAGCTACCTGGAGGGTGGTCAGGAGTGGTTGGACAAAGTGACCCATGCGCTGGATGAGTGCAGTGTTTTGGTGCTATGTGTGTCGCCCGGAGCACTCCAGTCGCGCTGGGTACGCATGGAATATCGCTACTTCATCCTGGAAGAAAAACCGATTATTCCGATCATAATCAAGCCGACCCGTCTGCCCGCTGACTTAGCTGGCTTACAGGCGCTGCGTATGACCGAAGTCAATAAACTGATCGAACGTCTGCTATTGGTTTTGAATAAATAGCGTAGATGGTAGAAGCTGGTCGAGTTAGTGTAAGCTTTGGGGAAAATCTGGGAGCAGCATCATGAGCGAATTTAGCGACATTTCCGATGATGAACTGGAACTCGCGCTGGAAAAGGCTTATCGACGCGGGTTTCAGCAAGCCCTCACGCTGCTGGCGACCTGTTACCCTAAAGGAGCCAGTGCTAAAGCACTCCTCCGGTTGGCGAATGATCATGTACAGTGGCGGCGCGAACTCCCCTCGTCGCGTATTTCTGACAGCGCCGCACCGCGTTTTGCCGGACAGATTTCGCCTCTGGAAAAACGCTGTATGGGACGCTGATTAACGCGCGACTGCCACCGCTGAGGCGTATTCCGCAGTATGGGTCAGGCTGATGTCCCACTCGGTCAATCCCATCTGGTTTGAGAGGGCAGCGGCGGCTCCATGCAAATACAGTACCGGACGGCCTCGCTCACCACAGCGGATTTCAATCTCCTGCCAGCTTACATCGCCAATGCCCGTACCGAGCGCTTTAGCAACCGCTTCTTTTCCAGCGAAACGGGCAGCCAGACGATTGGGTTTGTCCTCACAATCGGCTCGCTCGCCGGGTGTGAAAAAACGATTCAGAAAGCGTTCGCCTAACCGGGCAATACCTTCCTCGACACGGCGATTTTCAATGAGATCAATTCCACATCGCAGCATGATGTCAACCTCAATGGTTTATATCAGGATGATTCCTGCGGGATTGGGATACAAATGGTAAAGGTGCTGCCCACTTCAGGGGTGCTTTCGACCAGGATCTTTCCGCCGTGAACTTCGATAATTTTCTGCGCGATGGAAAGCCCTAAGCCGGAAGCACGTTCTGAGCGGGCTTGATCGCCCCGGTAAAACCGCTCAAAAATATGGGGCAGCACTTCAGGTTTGATACCGATGCCGCTGTCCTTAACCCGGATGAGAATATTGCTATCATCCCGCTCACTGATCAGATCGATAGTTCCACCTGCTGAGGTGAAGGATACCGCATTTTTGATGATATTGTCTAAAGCCTGGGTAAGACTACCCTCATCAATTTTCACCATTGGAAGGTTTTCACCCCACATATGGTTGAGGGTGATTTGTTTCTCCTGTGCAACAGGCTGCCACTTGAGGCTAAGTTCTTCGAGGATAGTATTGGGAGAGAGCGGCGAAAATTGATATTCAAAATTACCATCCATGCGGGACATCAAGAGTAAGTCGTGAACGAGATGTTCAATGTAATTGGCTTGTTCCCGTAAAGTTTCAATCCGTTCTTTAGCACGCGGGGATTCAACACTCCGTTCCAGTAAATGTAAACTGGTCTGCATGATACTGAGTGGTGTCCAGAATTCGTGTGAAGCGTCCTGGATAAAATGGTTCAGAATCGATACCCGCTCCCGCTCGAAGCGCAAATCAACCTGATGGGCTTCAACCAATTTGCGTTCGGTTATATCTCGGATGAGGAACATTCCGGCGAAGATTTCACCGTTTTCATCTTTAACCGGCATGGATGTAACCAGATAGACCTTTTCGCCGGAAGTCCACTCAAATTCGTTCTTCTCACCATTGAGGGCTGAGCGGTAAAAGGGTTCCAGTTGGGTCGCGCGTTCAGATGGCACCACTTCCCATAAGCTTCGTTCCTCCATCAGGTTAGGCTGATATCCGGTTTCAGTTAGGATATTCCCTTCTGCAATCAGATAACGCAGATCATGGTCATATAGCAGAACGGCTGTATTGGGTAGATTTTTTGCGAGCAGACGGTAAAGTGATTCGCTCCGACGCAGCGCATCTTCGACCTGTTTGCGCCCGGTGATGTCCCGGCTGATTCCGACCAGCCCGGTTATATTCCCACTTTCATCGCGTAACGGCACTTTGGTGGTCGATACATTTAAGCGGTTTCCCTCCGCATCTACCGTTACCCGTTCCAAACTAATCAGCGCTTTGCCCGATTCCATGATTTCCTGATCATCGGCATCAAACTGGGCAGCCATTTCGGATGGGAAATAATCTACAGCGGTTCGACCAATCAAATCGTCTGGGTTCATGATTCGAACAGCTTTAGCATGGGCGATGTTACTGATGAGGAAACGACCTGCCCGATCTTTAGCAAAAATGTAGTCCGGGATGTTGTCGATGACTGTCCTGAGAAGTGATCGTTCCCGCCGTATTTTCTTATCCTCTGATTCAAGGTATGCCACTAAGGGTCTGAAAACGAGAAATGAGCCGACCAGCAGCGTCCCTAGCGTCAGCACCAGAGTGATAACTTCCAGATTTTCAAGATATACAAATTCGCCATCCTGAGGGGTCTGACTGAGAATCTGTGTATCGCTCTGGGCTTTTTGAGTAGCTTGTCGTAGCAGCACAAAATTGAGCAGCGCCATCCCGATGAGCAGCGTCAGACTGATGGCATAGGCATAGCGTAGTTGGAGGAGGCGCATGGCTCCAGATGTGGCCTCGGAGGGAAGAATTCGTTGTTTAGCTCTGGAGAAGGATGGTAAGTTTCGCATGACAAACCTTCAGCATACCTGAATGCAGGCCGATGGATGAGACGAAATTGTCCTTAACTGCTTCTGTAACATTCATTATGTATAGAATAGAACGATTTCCCAAAAAGGTATGTTAAGGTGCCGCGCTCAACCCGGATTACTGCAACAATTCACCACCCACCGATAATCGTTCCCCATCAATAATGATCCGCTTCAACCAGTCGGGGAGTGAGATGGTGTCCTTAGTAATCTGATAAAACAGGGGCGATGAAATGCTGGTGTGAGGGGTTGTTCCAGTTTTTTCATCCAGTTCATAATCCGTGAGATAGAAATAGTAATTGGGTAACTGAGTGGCAAGATTTCTCATGGATGCGCGTAGTTCCTGCGACCAGTTTTCACGGTAAGCGGAATCGTTGGTGACATTGTTCAGTTTTGCGTTGAAGTGTAATAAGACCTGATCGTAAACAGTGTTGATGTGCAGGTAAGTCACATTCGGCGCGGCGGTCTGGGCATCATACAGGAAGGCTGTGGCGGCAATATCGTTACTAACTTCGAAGCCGAAGTTTTCTAAGATATCGGCCTGCCAAACCTTATTCACAATTTCAGGCCAAAGGGGTGTATTGAGATAGACACCATCCGCCAATTGGTAAATGTCACTGTTCGTATAATGCTGCGCGACAGTTGGTGTCCAGAAAACGGTGGCAAAACCTCCAGCGCTTTCACCAGAAATCAATACTTTGTCTGGTCGTTGAAAAGTTTCGAACACCCAATCCATCGCCTCGGTCACGTTCTGCCGTCCATTATGATGGATGGTGAAGATACTACCATCATCCAATGTATAGTTTGGTGAAGCCGCACCAATATCGAAATCCGCTGTGCAGTAAGGGATATAAACCTCGCTCCAATCGCGGAAAGGGTTGTCAGGGCTGTCTTGCTTGAAGATGCCGTCGAGCGTCGCATGAATGATTTCCCAGATAAAAGGGAAATAATAGCCTGTGAGATGCGTAATGCTAATCGGCTCGGATGACGTTTCCGCATCCCAGGCAGCGCCACCGCCAGCAAAATGAATCAATAGATTGCTAGAGTCGCCGCGCCGCGTATAGAGGTAATAATCGGAACCATCGCTGCATTGGGTTTTATCGCTCAGATCAACTTGTGCCCAGGTATGAAGAGGTAGGTGGTTGTATTCCGGATACTCGTTGATATTGACAGTGTAAACAGCGTTCTTATAGAGTAGAAAACCGCCTATCACAATAACGACTGCCAGCGTACTGAAACCGATGAGGAGAATTTTGAGGATACGGCGAAGTTTCAACATCTATATTCCTGACATTTGCAGTAAATTTCCGGTTGAGCAGCCTGCTTTCATTATATGACGGGACGGAGTGTAGCTTAATCAAAAGCGCGTTAGAATAGAAACAGTATAGTTATTAAGGAGCCATTGAAATGGCAGTTATTGAAAAATCGGTTGTTGAAAATAAACCTTCGCAGCACAAAACCATTACCGTTACCAATCCAATTACCAGCGCAGAAATCGGTCAGATTCCCGTTATGGGACGCGATGAAGTCCAGCAAGCGGCGCAGCGGGCGCGGGCAGCTCAGCCAGCCTGGGAAGCGCGAGGTGTTAAGGAACGGGCGAATCTCCTGAGCGCATGGGCAAAGTTGCTCTGGGATGACCAGAAAAAGATCATGGAAAAGATTCGCGCAGAGACGGGCAAAAACGAAATTGGCGCGTGGCTGGAAGTGGTCGTTATCGACAATGTGACCACCTATTATAAATATCGCGCTGCCCAGATTTTACGTCCACAAACGCGCCGTTCCCTGATGCCCGGCAAGCAAACTGCGCGTGTTTATTACAAACCACACGGTGTCGCCGGGTTCATTACCCCCTGGAACTATCCGCTCAATAATGCCTTCCTTGATCTTGTCGCCGCGTTAATTGCTGGGAACACAGTCCTGTTGAAACCCAGCGAGATCACACCCTTCACGGCGCTTCTGGTAGTGGATTATATGTATCAGGCAGGTATTCCTAAAGATGTCATTCAAGTGCTTACGGGAGATGGGCAAACGGGTGCGGCATTGGTGGATGTCGTCGATTACATTTCCTTCACCGGAAGTACCGCTACCGGACGCAAAATCGCTGTACGCGCGGCTGAACGCTTGATTCCATGCAGTCTGGAATTGGGTGGTAAAGATCCGCTTATTATCCTGAAGGATGCCAATCTGGAATTGGCTTCCAGTGGAACGCTGATTGGAGCGTTGGAAAATGCTGGTCAGGTGTGTATCAGCACTGAGCGGGTTTATGTTGAAAATGAGATTTACGATCAATATATTGAACGGATTAAGCACTATGCCCAGCAGCTTAAAGTAGGCGGCGACTGGGGCCTGGATGTGCATGTGGGCAGTCTGACAAATGAGCGTGAACTGCTGCGCTGCGAAGCTCAGGTGGCGGATGCGGTAGCGAAAGGCGCACAGGTTATCTATGGCGGAAAACGCCGCCCTGACCTCGGCCCGTTGTTTTATGAGCCGACTATTCTCGTGAATGTCGATCATACGATGGATGTTATGCGTGAGGAGACTTTTGGCCCGCTGATTCCCATTATGCGTGTCAAAAATGCGGATGAAGCCCTGAAGTTAGCGAATGACAGCGAATATGGTCTCTCGGCGGCGATTTTTACCAAAGACCTGGCGCGCGGCGAAAAACTGGCGACCCAGATTGAAAGCGGTGATGTATGTGTAAATACGACTCAATGGGTGTTTGGTACGCCATCACTGCCGATGGGTGGGGTGAAAAACAGTGGGATGGGGCGGCGGAATGGTCCGGAAGGCTTGCTGCGTTTTGTCAAACCGCAGTCGATTCTGATTGATAACCAATTGATGAACAAGCCAAATTTGACGCTTGGTGATCCGTTTGCGATGCGGATATTTTTGATGCTGCGCTCTTTGCGCCGTTGGTTACCGTTCTTACGTCTTTAATGTGAGGGGGATTATGATTACGCTGCGGACGATATTTCTGTTTTTGCATATCTGCTCGGTGAGTTTATGGGTAGCAGAAGCGGCGGTTAGTCTTATTCTAGGGCGCTTTATCCGCGCTTATGAAGGCAAACCTGTCGAAGCGACACTGACACTGGCGATGGGGCGTTTGCAAAGTGGCCTGGGTTCAATTGCGGGTATGGGTATTCTGCTCACCGGATTGGGCTTAATCTGGCAGGATCATTTTGGTTTGCTGGGAATCGGTGGTGTGCTTACACCCACCTGGCTATTTATCAAGCAGATAGTCTACATCATCCTGATGGGTGTGGTTGGTTCGCAAATTGTTCCGCGTTCTGCCAAAGTCGAAAAGCAGCTAGAGGAAAGCATCAGGGAAGCCGGAACCGTTACACCCGAAGCGCGAGTGCTGTTGGCGCGTGTTAACACTTTTGGCATGATTAACACGGTGCTGGTGTTAATCAACGTGTTTCTGGCGGTATGGAAACCCTCTTAAGAATCAAAAACCCGCACAGGGTTAACTGTGCGGGTTTCCGGCGTGGTCGAAAAAGTTACTTCGATTCCGGGAACTTGGCTTTTTCCCAGTCCTTCTGGCTCACGAACTTTGTCAGATTGCGCCCATCAGATGTCTTGGCGCGCAGACCATAACGGGTCTGTCCATTTTTCGTGGTGAATTTTGTCTTGACGACATTCTTGTCATCAATCTTCACCTTCTTGCGAGTCTTAACGTCGTAGAACTCAACAGCCATTTTAAGTCTCCTTATTCGTGCTAGAACTTCTCGTAGGCTACTTTACGTATCCACGCTAGAATTATTATAGCAGGATACGCAATTTTGTACTGTCAAATCTTCCCACAGTTTGCCGAAAAGCACAAATCGTCAGGTTAGCATCTTCAAACAATCAATCTGAGCGAGGTTTCGCCCTATGGTCTGAAGCTCTAAATTTGGTTTGCGTACACGCTGTGATTAGCCTGTTGTATAGCGAGGCGTTCGGCGCGAGCATCGCTTAACGGCCCAATGCGAAGTTCATAGCGCAGCATGTCGAGGGAGATTTCCCGCTGCGATTCCATAATGAGTAACTCGTTGACCCGCGCTGCCAGCGTGGAAATGATGGAGCGTGCCCATTGAGTCCTCTGGATTTCGCTCACTTCAACTGGAAGCAGCATTTTTACTAGTGCCTTTTCTTCCTGTGCCCAAAAATGAGCCGGTAATGCACCTTTAAGTTCAATCATGGCTGGAATACGTTCCCGCAGGGCGCGGAGATATTGTTCGAGCGCGGCCTGAAGGCGCATCTCAAAATTGGGTTGTAAGGGTAATAGTCTTGCCGCTGCCATCTGATTTTTCCTTCCACTTTGGGTTAGAATTCGTGTTCTATTATAGAACAAATTTCCAGTTCTAACCAGACTTATTTCAGATATTTTGTACACAATTGCCTGCCTGATATGCAGTGAATGACGACAAAGGGAGTGTAAAAGTTCCACAATAGGTGTTACAAATCGGTCAACGTTGAGTTTCTTTACGCTTGCCCCAAAAGCGTTCCGGCATACAATGGAGGATATGAAAAATCCAACAATCGCTGACACTATTCCTGATTTCGAACGGCGGAAAGCCAAGTATCCGCCTGTTATGGCTGCACTGCGTGAGGTTTATGGATACCCGCTGTGGCGGCAGTCACTTCCGCCGATGGATGAACTGGTGAGTTGTATTTTGAGCCAGAGTACCAGCGATACCAACCGTGACCGTGGATTTGCGGCTCTCAAGGCGCGTTATGCAACCTATGAGGCGGTACGCGATGCGCCTACTCATGAGGTGATTGAGACGATCAAACCAGCGGGACTGGCGAACCAGAAAGGGCCACGTATTCAGGAAGTGCTGCGGCACATCACGCGGGAACGTGGCGAAATAAACATTGATTTTCTAGCCGACATCCCTTTAGAAGAAGCCAAGGCATGGTTGACTGCTATGAATGGGGTCGGTCCCAAGACTGCTGCGATTGTGTTGTGTTTTGCCTTCAATCGTCCGGCTTTCCCGGTTGATACCCATGTGCATCGTGTCGGACAGCGTATTGGTTTTTTGCCGGAGGGAATCAGTGCGGATAAAGCACATCCGGTTATGGAAGCGATTGCGCAGCCGGAAGATTATTATGCTTTCCATCTGAATATGATTCGGCATGGACGCGAAATATGTAATGCTCGCAGTCCACACTGTGAGGCTTGTTCACTAACTGCCTATTGCGATTATTTCCAACGAGCGTAGGGTTTTAGACTATATGACCAATAACCAGCAGCCGACATCTCCTCTAAGCGATCAGGAAATGGCGAATATCCGCCAGAATATCAACCTGCTCCGCAGCCAGATTCAGGCGGGGCGGGTAGATGGTGCATTCCTCGTCAAACAGGTCGATGCGCTGGTCGATGTGATGGGACGATTGGATATTGAACGTAAACAGCATAAGAAGGAAGGCCGTTTTCAGGCACTTTATAATGTAAGCCGTTTATTGGGCGAGTCGTTGGATTTACAGGTTGTGTTGGATCGCGTGATGGATGCTATCATTCACCTGACCGCCGCTGAGCGTGGCTTTCTGATGCTGCGTGATGATGATGGTGGTCTGGCAGTACAGGCGGCGCGCAACCTCGACCAGCAGACGCTGGGTAGCGAAAATTTCAAATACAGCCGCACTATTGCCAATCAGGTATTGGATGGTGGCAAAGCGATTCTCACGACCAATGCAGTGGAAGACCCGCGTTTTGCCGGGCAAGCGAGTATCGTCGGTCAGTCATTACGGAGTATCATGGCGACTCCGCTGCGAGCGCGGGGTAATGTCATCGGCGTGATTTATGTCGATAACCGCATGATGGCGGGATTATTCAACGAAGATGATTTGGCGGCGCTGGATGCTTTTGCGGGACAGGCAGCCGTTGCTTTGGATAACGCGCGTTTGTTCCGCGAAACCGATCAGCAGTTGTCCGCTCGCGTAGAAGAACTTCAGCAGTTACGCCGTTTTGATCGCCTGCTTAATGAAACATTGGACGCGAATAAGGCCATGCAGATCACGCTGGAATGGGCGTGCCGTCTCTCTGAAGCATCCAGTGGGCATCTGGGGCTAATCGACGACGATGATCGCACTATACGGGCTGTTAAACATTATGGCGAGGCCGATAATGATAAACCACTGGAAGATTTAGAAGCGGCTTTTCCTGCTATCAAGGATGTGATTTCGACAGGCAAACCCATCATAACAAATGGCACGAATGGTAATGGAAGCAGCGTAGCGATTGTTCCCGTACATCGTGAAGCCAAAGTTTTCGGCGTGGTGGTGGTCAAGCGCAAGGGCGGCGAGACTTTTACGGCGGAGCAGCAGGATCTAATCGAGCGTATGGTAGCACGCGCGGCGGTCACAATTGAAAATGCGCGTTTATATGCGGCGGTACAGGCTGCCGATAAAGCCAAAAGTGAATTTGTGGGGATCGTAGCGCATGATCTGAAAGTGCCAATGACTAGTATCGCTGGATATTCTGATTTGACTCTGATGCAGGAAAATCTGAATGAGCGACAGGTGGCATTCCTGCACCGCATTAAGGATACTGTCAAGCGTATGGCGGTTCTGGTTTCCGATCTGGCAGATATCAGCCGGATTGAGAGCGGTCATTTTTACATGAATGAGACGCAGGTTAAGGTTGCCGACATTGTGCAGGCTGTCCGCGACGGCTCAATGACCCAGATTGATGAATACAAGCATGAATATATTGAAGAAATCGAACCGGATTTGCCGGATATGCGTGTGGACTACTACCGTTTGTTGCAAGTGCTGACCAATCTTGTGAGTAATGCCTGCAAATACACGCCGGAACATGGGAAGATTACTTTCCGTGTCCGTAAGCAGGGAAACCAGATTGAATTCAGCGTTTCGGATAACGGTATTGGCCTTTCCAAAGAAGCAGTTGCCAAACTCGGCACCAAGTTCTGGCGCGCGGAAGATGATTTTACCCGTTCACGTCCCGGAACTGGTTTAGGGTTCGCTATTACCCGCAGTCTGGTCGAGCAGATGGGCAGTCCGATTCAGATTACCAGCGAATTAGGCAAAGGCAGTACATTCACATTTAGCGTGACCGTTCCACAGGATTAACAACAATGGGCAGCGCACGGTTAAGCTTTGTGGCACTGTGAGCATGTTGTTGACCTGAAATCTTGTTGCACATAAAAACTTATTGGAAATACGGGTCTGAGAAATGTATCTTTTTTTATCACCTCACTTTGATGACGCGGTTTTGAGCTGCGGTGCGACTATTCATCAGTTAGCGGCTGCTGGGGAGCAGGTTGTGGTACTCACCGTTATGGGAGGGAAACCCGAATCAACCCGTATCCCGGATACACCCATCATCCGGGAACTTCATGCCCGCTGGGAAGAAGGAACTGACCCGGTTAGTGCGCGATTGCGAGAAGATGAGGCTGCTATCACGAGTCTGGGGGCACAGGCGCAGCATTTAGTGGTATGGATGGATTGTATTTATCGTACGTCGCGGAGTGGTCAGCCCTTATACACTACAGTGGATTCCATTTTCGCGGATACAATCCCTGCTGATGACCCTGCGGCGAAATGGCTTCCTACGGTTATTTTGCCGTTAGTGGCTAATTCGCGTTTTTTGTATGCGCCGCTGGGAGCGGGTAATCATGTTGACCACCAAATTGTGCGCAATTGGGCGCTAGAGTTAAAAAAACAAAACCCCCCGGTAGCGCTGAAGTTTTACGAGGAATATCCTTACACTGAGGATAACTTAGCGGTGGATAAGGCATTATCCTTCTTTTCCTCCCATAAGCCGATCTATCGTCTCCAGTCGGAAACGGTACAGGTTACGGAAACAGATGTGAATGCCAAACTGGATGGGATTGCCTGTTATACGTCGCAAATCAGTTCATTTTGGGACAGTATTGAAACCATGAAGACCGCTACACGTAATGCAATGATAAAGGCAGGTGGCGGCAGTCCGAGTGAACGTTACTGGACTCTGGTAGAACATTAGCTATAGTCCAGAATGAAACATAGAGTGGGTTCTGGAAATCTTATGTATATAATTCATTTCAAGTTTGGGAACGCAGGAAGTTCAGGTAAATCTTTCCTGCTGTGTCAAATTGAAATGATGATAGTGGGTAAACCTAAAACAACGGTCAGGAATGGAGAGCTTTGCTGATGACAGAAGATGCGCTATCGCAAGCGCGGACAATGCTGAATGAGTTAACTGAGGCGGCACGAAAAGGTCAGATTATCCCCATCCGTTTGACCGGGCAGCTTGAAGCCATTCTGGAAATGGTGGATAAAGCGGTGGAAGAAAAAGGCAGCAGCGCGGGTGGTGGATCGGTTTCCGGCGATGTTGACGCTTACCGCAAGGAACTGGCTGGACTGCTTTCGCATGGGTTTCATGACCTGCGCTTGCCCTTGACCAATATACGAGGTTACTCCGATATGCTTGCCAGCCCGGCAATGGGGCAGTTAAGCGATATGCAGCAGCAGTTCGTGGGTACGATTCGAGCCAATTCGCGCCGTATGGAATCGCTGCTCACGGATGTGAGTGACTTGAGCAAAATCAAAGGTGGAACACTCAACATCAATCTCAAGATGGATATGTTCAAAAATATTGCCTTGATGATTGATAAGAATATGCGTCCGCTGGCGGAAGAATTGGGGCGTGGGCTGGAATTGGACATCCCGCAGGGGCTTCCCTTACTCAACACCGATGGGGAAATGTTCGCCAAAGCATTGGGCAAGTTGGTGGAAAATGCGCTGCGCTATACCCCGGCTGAAGGTGCGCCAGTCAAAATAAGTGCGCAAGGCGATGGCAAAAAGCTCAAGGTCATCATTCAGGATCATGGGATTGGCATGACCCCTGAGGAACTCGCGCACTTGGGAACACCTTATTTCCGCGCCGATCATGATCTGGTACTGAGCTATAAAGGCAGTGGTTTAGGAATTCCTATCGCCTACGGCATTATCGCCCTGTTAGGGGGTCAGGTAGAAGTGACCAGCCAACCGGAACAGGGAACCACCTTTACCGTAATGATTATGGGCATGACTTAATGGTAAGTGCAGGTAGTTCCAGTATTTCGCTCACGCAGGCGCTGGAAACCCTTACGCGCCTGCAAAATGCTGCCCCCTCCCAGACAGCTGCTAAGTTGGGACAAATCGCGGCACTGCTTCAATCGCTGGCAGATGAAAACTCGTACCTGAATACCCTCGTTCTGGAAGGAATGCCTGCTGCGCCTGATGAAAAATCTTATGCGTCTTCTTCTCCTCCTGTAATCAGTGATTCGGCTGTATCCACTAAGGGTTTACCGGATTGGTTTACTGGACTGAGCGAAGCCTTACGTCCACCATTGGTCGCTATACGAGGACGCGCCGATTTGGTGCAGGGCGGACTGTTGGGACGAATCACACAGGAGCAGGATCAATGGTTGGAAGCCATTCACGAGAATACGGATCGTGCCTTTGCTGTAATGGATTCTGTACAGGCATTGATTACACTCCAGCAGGGGGAGATGCGTATCGAAAAGGTGAATTTCATCTCGACTGACCTGTTGAAAGAAGCCTGGGAACAAATTCGCGATAAAGCCAGAGCATTTGGCCATGATGTGACCATTCAAGCGCCGGACAGCGTTCCGTTAGCTTACGGCGATTTTTACCAGAGCCTGATTATCCTGACTGATTTGCTGGATAATGCCCTGCACTATACACCGCCTCATGGACAAATTCGCATGTCGGTGGATGACCTTAGTACGCACGTTTTGTTCAGCGTAGCCGATAGCGGTATTGGTCTGCTTCCTGAAGAAATGGATTTCATCGGGCAGCCTTTCTGGCGCGGCAGCAACCGCATGATTTACCAGCACAACGGGAGCGGTCTGCGCCTGCATCTGGCGAAACGTGTGCTGGAACTGCTGGATGGCGAATTGATTTTTTCCGGCGAACCGAATCTCGGCAGTACCTTCAGTTTTACCTTGCCTGTCCCCGAATAGGACGAATTTCACCCTCTGAGTATGACGGAGTCATCTTTACAAGGTAAAGTTTTCATGCTATATTACAGGCACTCAGGGGAACTTCCCTGATAAAGGGAAGAGTTCCTCGTGTGTGAGCACAGCGTATAAGCTGTGTTTTTGTATTTTACGGACAGGAATGCCTGTAATGAAGTGTAAGGGAGCGGGTGGATGAGTGAAGTTCAATATCTAACGCCCGAGGGTTTGAAGAATATGGAAGCCCGACACAAGTATCTCACTGAGGTACGACGTGCTGAGGTTGCCGACCGTCTGCGTCTGGCGTTAGAAGAAGGCGGTGATCTCAGTGAGAACGCCGAATATGAAGATGCCAAAAATGAGCAGGCTTTTGTCGAAGGCGAAATCATGCGCCTGGAAATGATCCTGAGTACCGCCCAGATTATCGAATCGACTGGTGCGAAGGACGAAGTGCGTCTCGGTTCCAAGATCACCGTTATGGAAAAGGGCAGCAAGGAAAAAGAGCTGTATCATCTGGTCGGTTCGGCGGAAGCGAATCCACGCGAAGGTAAAATCTCAGTGGAAAGCCCACTGGGGAAGTCGCTGCTGGGTGCGAAGATTGGCGATCAGGTGAAAGTGAATGCTCCGGATGGCGAGATCGTATTCGTCATAAAATCCATCGGCTAACCTATTTCAACGCACAATTGAATATGGTAAGATGGGTAGGGGCGAACGAACAGGTTCGCCCCTACTTTGTTGTATACCCCAAATCAATAGACAATCAGGTCAGAACGCATGTGGCAGCCGAATAAACTTGAACAGGAACGTGTCGAGAAAATCCAGCGGATCGAAGCGCTGGGGGTAGAACCTTATCCGCGCCGCGCCGAGCGCACACATACTACCGCGCAGGCTATCGCGGAATATGAGGCGATGGAAGCGCAGGATGCCGAAGCCGCACAGGGACTCGAAGTCGCGGTTTGTGGGCGTGTGCGCCGGGTGAACCTGAAGGGCAAGCTGTCGTTTCTGCATATTGAGGACGAGAGCGGGCGCGTTCAGTTGTTCCTGCGCGTGAACGATATGGACGAGGCGGATTACAATCTCGTCAAGGAAAAGCTGGTCGATACGGACGATTTTGTGCAGGCCAGCGGCACGATGATGCGCACCAAAGCGGGTGAAATCAGCGTGCATGTGCGCGAATTCAAACTGCTGAGTAAGTCGCTCAGTCCGCTGCCAGTGGTGAAGCAGCAGGTGCAAGAGGACGGCACGATTGTTGAGTACGGCGAATTCAGCGATGTTGAATCGCGCTATCGCCAGCGCTATGCCGATTTAGCCGTAAACAGCGGTGTGCGCGATGTGTTCCTGAAACGGGCAAAAGTGCTGCGTACGGTGCGTAATTTCTTCGACAACGAGGGTTTTCTGGAAGTGGAAACACCTGTTTTGCAGTCGATTTACGGCGGGGCGGCTGCCCGTCCATTCATTACTCACCACAACCAGCTTGACCAGGATTTGTTCCTGCGGATCAGCTTCGAGCTGTATCTGAAGCGGCTGCTGGTGGGCGGTTACGACGCGGTCTATGAGATCGGGCGCGATTTCCGCAACGAGGGTGTGAGCTGGAAGCACAACACCGAGTTCACGATGCTGGAATTCTACAAAGCGTATATCGATTATCACGGGGTCGCGGCGCTGACCGAGCGCTTCGTTGCGGAAGCCTGCAAAGCAGTCAACGACGGGAAAACCCGGATTACCTTCCAGGGTAAAGATATTGATTTTGGGACACCCTGGAAACGCCTCAAAATGCGTGATGCGATTCGTGAAGCATCCGGTATTGATTACATGGATTACCCGGATGCGGCTGCGCTGGAAGCGGCGATTCGCAAGGCAGGCATTCAGGTTGCGCCGGGACAGCCCTGGGGCAAGCTGGTCGAACACCTGTTGGGTGAATGTGTCGAGCCGAATTTGATTCAGCCGACCTTTATTATGGATTACCCGCGCCAGATTTCGCCGTTCGCCAAGAAGGTCGAGTACGACGATGTTCATGTGGAGCGCTGGGAACTGTATATCGCGGGGATGGAGATGGCGAACGCCTTCACCGAACTGAATGACCCGCGCGACCAGGAACAGCGCTTCCTGGAGATGGCGAAACTTTACCGGACGACGGACGATGATGCGACCCCGCTGGACGAAGATTACCTGCGGGCGATGCGCTACGGGATGCCGCCCAATGGTGGGTTCGGCATGGGTATGGACCGGCTGGTGATGCTGCTGACCGACCAGCGTTCGATCCGGGATGTGCTGCTGTACCCGCATTTGCGGAAGGAAGAGTAGTGCTGGGTACTGAGTTCTGAGTAAAAGATGGGTGATCGAAAGGTCGCCCATTTTTGTTATAAGTTGTTAGTTGTTGGTTATTCGTTTTTATAAAAAAGTCGATAGTCATCAGTTGTCAGTCGACAGAAATTTTATGTCGGATGTTGTC
>JBGAGR010000025.1:0-44644 GCA_044226645.1 Aggregatilineales bacterium | reverse complement strand
TCTGATTTGGCGGTTGAAATGAATGCTAATGTGGATACGGTCAAGAGCCTTCTCCACCAATTAGTGGGGTTGCAGGTTTTTAGCGGATACGTAAACTGGGAGAAAGGCATCATCTATTCATCAGATGCCAGCAAATTGCGCGAACTGGATAAGTGCAAGAACTGTGGTGGGGAAATTAAGCTGGTAGGGAAGGGTGTCGTGACCTGCAAATTTTGCGGAACCGAGTATTTCCTGACCTGACCGCTTATAGAAACGGGACGAAATCTGTGGTTGATTTGTACGAGGAAATGGTCAATAGGCGAACCGCTTTGGAACGCCTTGCCGCCCGTGTGCCCGGTTTTGCGGAGTACTTGGATAAGAAAGCGCAGCGCACCGCAGACCGTATGCTGCGCGATTACATCGCCAGTGAACTGAGCAAGCGTATTCGCCATTTTGTCGCGCTGGAAAAACAACTTCTTGATGCTCATGGAATGCTCTATTTGAGCAAGACGCGCAGCGCTAAAGCAAAGCTGCATCTTTTTTATGAGCATGTGAAGATCGCTGCATCTGGTTATTCCGGTCCATTTGAAAACGGGAAAATTCGTCCTGATGAACTGGAGAAGCTCTACCATTTTGATGAGGCGCAAATCCGTTTTGTTGATCAATTGGATGAGGTATTGAACCGACTGTCAGAGGCGATTCGAAGCCAGTCGGATATTGAAGAAGCCATCGCTGCGGTAAATCAACTCGCAGTTGATGCAAATGAGTCTTGCTCACGGCGCGAATCGGTTCTGACCCAATTCAGCAAGTGGGTATAAAATAAAGCAAACATCATAGAGGAGACTGATTAACAATGCCACGTATTATTGATGTCGTTGACCATCAACTCGCAGTTGATGCAAATGAGTCTTGCTCACGGCGCGAATCGGTTCTGACCCAATTCAGCAAGTGGGTATAAAATAAAGCAAACATCATAGAGGAGACTGATTAACAATGCCACGTATTATTGATGTCGTTGACCATACCAATGTTGGTGACGAAGAATTTTCATGGCGCGAACCTCAAGAGGGTAGTGGTGATTTTCGCTATGGTTCGCGTGTAATCGTGGGGCCGAGTCAGACAGCAGTTTTTGTCTACCGGGGTGAAGTTCAGGACATGCTGCGCACGGGCGATCATATGCTCTCGACGGCGAACCTGCCCATTCTCTCCGGGCTAATCGGTTTGGCGACCAGTGGACGTACACCCTTCACGGCTGATCTGTATTTCGTGAACTTGAAAGATATGCCCCAGGTTGGCTGGGGAACCAGCACGCCGATTGTCATGGAGACCCCCGGCAAAGGGTTGGGTGTTGTTCTGTTGATGACACATGGGGTTATTGATATTGGTGTAGATGACCCGATGCTGTTCGTTAAGCAGTATGCAGTGGGTAAATCTTATTTGACGGTGGACAACATCAAGGATCGTATTCAGTCGATGCTCTTGGGCGCGATTGCCGAATTGGTCGGCAAGTCCGGCGCACAGAGCATCCCAGATGCCAATAATCTCCTGAGCAGTCTGGAAGGCTCAATGCTGGCGCAGCTCAACGAGAAATTTACGGCGATGGGGCTGCGCATTAAGGCTTTTGAAGCCAATCCTTTCACTGCCAAGAATGTTCCCTTGGAAGAACTGCGGAATTACGTTAGCCTCGATGTTTGGGAACGGGTACAGCGTCTCAACATCGCCCAGACTGCCGCCGCGAACCCCGGTATGGGTGGCGCATTGGCGGGTGCCGGTGTTGGATTGGGTGTAGGACAGCAGATCGGCGCAGCGCTCAACCCCGATCAGGCTGCTATGCAAAACCAAATGATGCAGCAGCAAATGATGATGCAGCAGATGATGATGGATATGATGAAGAAAAATGCTGGTGGCGATCAACCCGCTGCCGCTGCTCCCACCGCTCCGGTCTCAGATAACCCCCAGACCAAAGAAGAAATTCAGGCACTTCTCGATAATTTGGATATGAAGTTGGCGAAGGGTGAAATATCCGAAGCCATCTACAACAAACTGAGCGAGAAATGGCAGCAGCGTTTGAACAGCATGTAGTTGTTCTTGGTTGCCTTCGTTGATTGACAATTAGAGCGCTCTCGTGGCGCTCTTTTCATTTCACGATGAGCTTTTGCAGCACGAAAGAGTCTCCATCGCCAACCTGCAATCGCTGATTCGTCATCGGATCATAGAAGCCGATCTCTATCGTATATTCACCGGGGATGACACTCGCTAGAGGAAGTGAATATATGTCGCGATAAACCGTGTTGACTGTCCAGCTATCCGTGTTAACACGGCCATTTTGTGGGAAATGGTCATCCTGTGTCCAGAGGGGTGAGCCAGTCTCTGGATTCGTATCGCCGATAAGATGGACGAATATTTTCAGCGGTGTAGCGCTTTGTTTTATGGGTTTCCAGTCGAACCATACCGTCAAGCTGCCACTAGTATCCGGCGGCAGGAAAACATGAGCGCCCACCAATTCCACCAGCGTGTCAAACGTTGCCAGTGGCTGACCTTCGATTTCCGCTGGTGCGACCTGCCAGGGAACATACTGGCGATAATTCAGCCCATCAATTTGCCCACCGCGTATGAACTGCATGTGATTATCTAGCCAATTTTCCACCACACCCGTATTAGGCCAATCCGGAAAGGTTTGCCCGACAATCCAGATACTTTGATAATGAGTCGAGTCGATTTCGAGTTTTTGCTCAATGTCACTCGCGGGTTGAGATGGCTTTTCCGGTAGAGCAGGGGCATCCGCAGGGGCATCATAATAGTAGCCAAAAGCTGGGTCTACTGACAGTTGAATTACCAGATCCTCTTTCGTGACATTTTCGCGTACATATTGGATGAGTGCAGGCCAGTTCTTTGACTTCGCGTAGTCAGAATCAAAATAAGCATTGTTGAGACTATATCCTGCCAAAATCAGCCAAACCCCTGCGAGCGCGTAGGGGAGAATGCGTCGTACAGATGCAGGCAACAAACCGACACTTCTTATGTCAACGATAAGTACCGCGAAAAGTAACAGGAATGCTGGAACCGCCGAAAGCATGTAGCGCGGGTTGAATATATTTAGACGCGATGAAGCCCCCGCCAGCAGCAGCATGGGCACAAACGCCAGTATCGCCAGCAAAAGAGTCATCCGGTGATTTTTGCGCCAATTGATCAATAGGCCAGTGCATAGTATCAGTAGGATAAACGGCCACAGGGTAGCGGAAAAATTAGCTGGAATAGTTTCGCCTACTGATAGAGTTGGTAGAAACCAGGTGAATAATCGCGGGAAATCGAGGCGACTGGCGGTGGTGCCGCCGTAGCTGCCAGTCGCAATCAGGCTGCCCTGCAAAATGAGAAAAGAGGCTGCCGAGGTCAGAATTGCTGGTAAGGCGGCCGCCAGCCATATTCCAAAGACGCGGCGCTCTTTCCAATATGCGATTGCGACGTACAGCCCGAAGGCCGCTGTAGTGAGCCACTCGAAGTAAAAAATGTTGGCGGTGATTGCTGCGATGATGGCATAAGCGATCCAATGAATTCGCCATTTCGTTCGCAGTGCTCTTATGCCTAGTGCCAGTGTTACCGCACTGGCTCCCGCCCAGATACCATAATTTCGTGCATCCTGAGCGTGCCATATTTCAAACGGATGCAGTGCGAAAAGTAATGCTGCCACCAGTCCGAGTTTTCGCCCACCGATTCTGCGACCAATCGCATATAAGGCTGCGATGCCCAGAACATTGGTCATCGCCGGGAGCAGCCGCATAGTAAACGCACTGGTTCCGGCAGCTAAACCCCACCCACGAAACAGGGCATAGGTCAGGATTGGGTGAGGTTCAATAGTTGCCGTTTTTGCCAGTGAATCAGCCAGCGGTTGTTGTGCCCAGTATTGCACCGTAAAGGCTTCATCGCCGCGCAGGGGAACGATACTAAGGTGATACAGTCGCAAGAAAAAGCCGACCAGGATGATAAGAATCATCATGATCGGCATATAAGACTGTAAAGTGTTATCCCTTCGCTTTGGCAAAGGGACGCGAATGGTGGTGGAAAGCGAAAGCATCAGGTAACGATAGTAACTTCTTCAAGCGCATCGGCAATGGCTTCGGGTGAGGGCACTTTGGGATCGCTGCTAACCCCCTTATCTGCGCCTTTTTTCTTGCCCTGTGGCTTGGGGTCATCGTCCTGTTGACGCTGCTGCGCTGCATCCCGCATATAGTCGCGCAGGTTAGGCTCTTTGCGAATATCTGCATAGAGGACGGGCACCGCTGGATTTTTGAGTTCCAGCTTTGCACGAGGATCAACAAATACAACCAATGGCTGAACTTCAATATCCGGCAAAGTCGGTTGCAGCAGTTTTTCAACATGAGCAGCGGCCTTTCTTGCTTCTTCAGTCGGGTTGCCGATTCCATCCTGACGGAAGATTCGGGTAATAGCCCCAAATGCACCAGAACCGGACTGCCATTTTTCGCCATCGACCACATAACTGCTGTCCTGAAAGCGTGTGATGATGGCATAAGTTCCTTGTGGTGTAATCAGAACATGTTTCGCCGGGCCATGATAGTAATTGTAAAGGACACTGCGTTTGCTCAAGCCCTTGAGACCTTCCGGGATCGCGTCTTCAGGGTGTGGGCGACGCACCCACTGGTTTGTCATCCGCACTGATATCATTGTGCTGATAAACCCGACCGGCAAAATCACCCAGGGCAGCAGGAGCGCCAGTGTATAACTCGGGCTTTTAGGGTCGGAGGTAAGCTGAGTATTGGCGACAATGAAGCCGCCAATCAACACCGCCATACTGAAAAAGAAGAGGAAATTGGCGATGCGCCTATTACGCTTGACCAGCTTCTCATTGGTTTCGATACGCATAAGATAGACCCGCTTCCTATTTGGGGATTGGTGTAAAGGTGGGTGTCACGGTTGCATTACCTGGAACAAAATAAGACAGTCCACCGCTGTGATTGACTTCCGCACAAACCAGATTCCCAACCCGCAGCGTAGGTAGAATTTTGAAGACGCGCGGGGAACCTGTTGCGAGGCCGACAACCGCCTGATTCACATCTTCCGGGCTGGGCTGGATACAATGGGTAACGGGCAGCGGCAGCGGATCATCCAGCGGATTGCCCTTGCTGTCGTAGAAAGTCAGATCATAGTAGACATGCTTACGAATGTAACCGAGCGGATTGGACGGCGCATAGCCAATCCAGATGGATGTGCAGCGCGGTTCAATCGCACTCTGATAACTGATACCAACATCAGCGGTATCCCAGAACAGAGTGTCACAAGCCGGGGGATACTGTCGCATAACGCTCAAATCCTGGTTCGATGTCGAAGGAACCTGGGTAATGGTGAAAGAAGGTGTACCGGAGAAAGTCGGGACAATTACCGTTGGCGCTCCGGGACTGGTGTTAACAGCTCCACCGCTTATTTCTGCCGTAATGCGAGCAACCCCCTTTAGATCGAGGTTGACCGGGCCAGTACCATTAGACGGGCCAAACACCTGAGCCGTAGTGAGCTTTGTCAGATCGAATCGCCCTCCTGAAGTCCACGCCCAGTAGGTCAATACCGATGTACCGGACTTATCAGCAAGGAACTTGAAATTGACGGGCAGATAAAAACCAACCCAGACTACGGGCTGCGTGATAGTAATTGGTGTCGGGAAAACGACAGTGAACGTACCTGAATTGTTAATTGTGACCTGTGTTTGTCCAGCCAGTGTCGCGTCAATGGGAGAGCCGCCGTTCGCGTCCTGATAAACGACCACGTCGATTGTTGAACCCGGAACTGCACTTTCGACGGCAATACTGGCCTTATCGATTTTCGCGGGAAATTGCAGGCCGAGCGGTGTCAGGTCAAAACCGTTCATGACCAGCGTTTGTTCCCCGGTAATGAACCATGTCGCGCTGGCATCACCTTTGTTATTGTTCAGTACCTTGTCACCTGCGCTTACCATTAGAGTCGAAAGACTTACAACAACCAGTACCAGCAGGGTTAGCCCCAAAACTTTTCGCATTGAAAACATGTTTTTATCCTATCCAGAGCAATTAAGCGACGTTGGGAGCCGTATTGGCTTTGCTCCACTTCGTGTATAATGCAGCGGCTATTGTAGGGATAATATGGTGTATGGTCAAGAACAGCAACCATAGATACGACCAATTGGTGGTCGCGGCTGCTTATTTGCTGCTGGCAATTGTGATCTGGCTGGCAGTCATGTCCGAGTTCCGTTTAGATGATAGTTTCATTACCTACCGCTACGCGCGCAACTTTGCCAATGGCCTTGGATTAGTCTACAACCCAGGAGATTCGGTACTCAGCACAACAGCACCTTTGTATGCAATGCTGCTTGCGGTACTCAGTTTCTTCATCCATGATTTCCATTTCCTGGGAAGCCTTATTGGAACCCTGTGTATTGGTCTCGGCGGGTGGTTGATTTATGCCCTGTTGCCACCACGTATGCACTTTTCCATTCGTTTGTGGGGTGGGGTAATATACGTACTCAGCAGTCCTCTATGGCTGGCGTTAGGGATGGAAACTTCACTCTGGCTAATGCTGGTGCTGGCTGCGGTTAATCTTGCTCGTCTCAATCGCTGGCACTTTGCTGGACTGCTGGTAGGGCTGGCTGTGCTGACGAGGCCGGACGCGGCGTTACCGGCTGTGTTATTGTTTCTGGCTGCGTTTGGTATCAGCATCAATCGTTCCCATACCATGCGGCGTTGGTGGATACCGATTGTGTACTTTACTGCTGCTGCCGCTATACCAATTCTTATTTTTGCTGCTTGTGCGTTTCTTACATATGGCTCGCCTTTTCCGGCGACATTGAGTGCAAAGAGTGCGCAAGCTGTATTGGGGATTACAGGTCTTGGGGTTAAAGTAGATACTTGGGAAGGGCTGAATCTCATCCTGAGTAGTCTCTTGCTGCAAAGTTCGTTGTATATTTCTCTGGCATTGCTGGTGGTATTTGGCCTCGCAGGTTCGCTGAGCGCATCGGTTTTGATGGTAGTACTCTGGGGTGGACTGCATGTGCTGGCTTATGGGGTACTGCGAGTTGCACCGTATCGCTGGTATTATGCACCTCTCGTGCCGGGAACGGTCTTGTTAGCGGTCTGCGGCCTTTATTTTATTCAGCAGCGTTTACAACGGCGCAGTTTATGGTTAGCGAATGGCGTGATAGCCGCTATCGCCATTTTCCCGCTTATTGCCCAGGTTTCGTCTTTCTCGCGTATCACAGACATGGTGCGTAAGGGTGGATCATTCGATGTTATGCTGCCCATTGTGGACTGGAAGGTGTACCGTGATACAGGCGAATGGTTGGAGAGTCACACTGCGCCCGATGCTCGAATCGGCGTGGCTGAAGTTGGCCAGATTGGATTTTATGCCAATCGCTGGATGACCGATTATCTGGGTTTGCTACAACCGGATGTGGCGGCTATGCTTAAGCGCGGTGATTTGTATAGCTGGTTGGCGGACTATGCGCCGGATTATCTGGTGTTCCAGCGGTTTCGAGGGGCAAAGTTGGTACTCTACAACTATGTCATTCAGGATGACCCCTGGTTTAACAACACCTACCAGCAGATCGCAGAATTTGATGATCCGCGTTATGCATCTGGCCCGGTAGTGATTTTTCAGCGTGTACCATCGCTTCGTCCACTCAATCCGCAATCCGTTCAATTGGATTTTGGTGGATTGCGATTGGTGGGACTGGTAAGTGATGCCGACAGTTTGACCACTCAGGGTGGATCGGTGCGCGTGAGACTGGATTGGGAAGTGACAGGCGAACTGCCGCCAGACTTGCACATCGCCGTTAAAGGGGTGGATATGGCAGGGACAAATCCCGCGTTTGACGGCGATTATCATACAGCGGATTGGCGCGGCACGTTCTCTACCTGGCACGGATTTGTTGTGCCCGAGGGCGTTGAGCCAGGGGATTATACACTGCTGGTGTCTGTTGGACCGCGTGGTGGCCCATATCATGAGCAGTGGGCAGGGCTGCTGCATGTGGTATCTTCATAATTGTTAATTCGGATCATGGTGCTATAATTTCACGGGTTTTCCACAGGACAGGATTGAATCTGAATGGAATTTGCGGTTCTGGCACTGGTAATGCTGTTGGGCTTAGGTGCTTATTGGGCAATGGTGATTTTCCCCAAACAGCGTACTTTTACCAAGCGACAGCGTTATGTACGGTCATTGGCTGTAGGTGACGAAGTCGTGACCTATGGAGGTATTATTGGTAAGGTCATTGAGATAGACGCGGATAACGGAATCGCACATCTGGAAATCGCGGATGGTGTAGTTGTCCGTCTGATTGCGGCGGCTTTGACCCAACCGTATGATCCGGAAGAATTTTCCAGAGCTGCTCAAATGGGAAACAGTGAAGAGTCTCAGAAAATTTCTGAGCAATAAAGTGGTGGTTATGTTGCGGAATGGATGTGCCATTCCGTTCTCGTTTCAGAAAGGTTTATTATGCGAGGCCAATTTCGTTGGCTGATTCCCATACTACTCTTAAGTATATTTGCTGTATGGGTGAGTCTGCCAGATACCAAAATTTCGAATGTCGAGGATAGTTGTTATAAGAATGTTTCCGGCGGTGTCCCTACTCAGGGTATTCACCTGGATTTTGATGGAGACTGTAAAGAGGAAGTCAGCTTTAATGTCAGACAATCTCTGGGGTTGGACATTATCGGCGGCTTGCGTGTTCTTCTGGAAGCTGACTTGCCGGCTGGTTCATTTACGGCTCAGAATTTGCAGGATGCCGCTAACAACGTGTCAAAGCGTGTTGATGCTCTCGGTGTAGGAAGTGCGACTGTTCAGGTTCAGGGCAGCAGCCGTATTCTCATTGAGCTTCCTGGAGTCACGGACAGCTGTCAGGCGATTGATACCATTCAGAAGACCGCTTTACTTGAATTTGTCGATTTTACCGGTCTAAGTGGTCAAGTCGGACAGTTCACAGGCCAGAAGATTTTGACCGATAAGCAAGTTGAAGTCCAAAATGCACACAATCAGGCACTGACTGGTTCCGAAGCCACTCCAGAAGTCACTGCTGAGGCTACTACTCAGGCCGAGGCAACACCGGCTGTCGAAAGTACGCCGGAGGCCACTGCTGAACCACAGACTCAAGCGGCTGCTCCAGCTACCAATACGACCAATTCGACTGGATGCAGCACAGGTGTTGATACATCCAGCACATCCACCCAGCCACCCATTGCTAACCCGCAAACCGGGCAACCATTCCATACAGTAATGACGGGTTCCGGCTTGCAGGCCGCCGCCGCTCAACAAAATTCAACGGGACAGTGGCAAATCCAGTTCCAACTCACGTCGGAAGGTTCGAGTGTTTTCGGGCCGTTTACGGGTAATTCTATAGGTCAGCCGATGGCTATTGTGCTGGATGGTGTTGTCATCTCAGCACCAACTATTCAGGCGCAGTTGACGACGGGTGGCGTAATTACAGGTAACTTTAATGAGGCTGCTGCGAAGCAGCTGGCATTGCAACTCCGTTCTGGCTCGCTTCCCATTCCCCTGCGTGTATTGAGCAGCGAAAGAGTGGGTGCAACGCTGGGACAAGAGTCGGTTAACCTGAGCGTACGTGCTGGTGTGGTTGGTGTCATCATCGTCCTGTCCTTCATGTTGATTAATTACCGTGTGCCGGGTATAGCCGCCAGCCTCGCGCTGTTAGTGTTTATTGCGCTTAACCTGGCCGTGTTCAAAATCATTCCGGTCACATTGACTTTGCCAGCTATCGTCGGTTTCTTAATATCTATTGGAACGGCGGTAGACGGTAATATTCTGATCTTTGAGCGTATGCGTGAAGAAATACGCGCTGGTAAAGATATGGATGCTGCTGTTGATGAAGGCTTCACCCGTGCCTGGACTTCCATTCGCGACTCAAACCTCTCGACCATTCTCATCAGTTTAATCCTGTTCCTGTTTGGTCAGACTCCGGGGGCGAGTGTGGTCAGCGGTTTTGCTGTGACTCTGATTCTGGGTCTGCTGCTGAACCTGTTTACGGCCATCATTGTTACAAGAACATTCCTGCATGTTCTGCTACTCATTTTCCGCCGCTCTATCCAGCAACGCGCTTGGCTGCTGGGTGTCTAATAACGAGGAGATTAAGCGATGTATAGTCTGGTAGAAAAACGACGTTGGTTTTACCTCCTCTCACTAGCGATTATCATCCCAGGTATTGTGATTGTGATTTACTCAATCATCACGACTGGGAAAGCCTTTCACCTGAGTATCGACTTTGAGGGCGGTAGTATCTATGAGTTGAAATTTACTGCGGCGGGCGCGACTGAAAACAGCATCCGCAACGTTTTCGCGCAGTTCGGCGATGAGACCACGATTATCCAGAGCATAGGTAATCCGGAAGATAATCAGTGGTCAGTGCGTGCCTCTTTTCATGAGGAAAACGAAAAGCGGCAAATCCTTGACCAGTTGAATACGCTTGCACCGCTTGATCTAAGTAACTCCAGCGATGAAAACGTATCGCCTACGATTGGGCAGGAGGTGACGAAAGCCGCCTTCCTCGCTGTAATTGTGGCTACAGTGGTGGTAACGGGGTTCATTGTGCTGGCATTTCGCCAGGTGCCGGATGCGTTACGCTATGGTGTATGTGCCATTATTGCCATGATCCATGATGTGTTGATTGTCGCAGCGGTTCAATCGCTGATGGGTTTGCTGTTCAAATGGGAAGTCGATGCACTATTCTTGACGGCTATGCTCATGGTAGTAGGCTTCTCGGTGCAGGACACTGTGGTGTTGTTTGATCGTATACGTGAGAATATTCCGCGTCATTTGGGAGAGCCTTACGAAACGATCATTAACCGCAGTGTGCTGGAAACCATTCACCGTTCGCTGACGACCCAGATTAGCGTATTCTTTGTCATGATCGCTATTATGCTGTTCGGTGGCGCGAGTATCAAGCAGTTCGTATTTATTCTGTTCTGTGGTTTGCTCACCGGCTCCTATTCCTCGATCTTCATCGCTGTACCGCTGCTGGTATCGTGGGAAAAGCACGAATTTCCCTTTATCTTTGGACGTAAGACGGAATTGGTTGAAGCGGAAGCCTAGCTTCGGGTTGTCAATGTTTGTTGTAGAAGTTTCACGGGGGTGGGTCATAGTATCCGCCCCTGTGCATTTAAGGTGGATTGATGCGTGCATTAGTATTTGATGGACAACTGCATCTGGATACCGCAGTTCCTATGCCGGGTGGCAGTGATAATCTGCTCAGGATTCGGCGGGCAGGTGTTTGTAATACCGATCTTGAATTAATTGCCGGGATGTACGACTTTTCCGGCAGCCTTGGACACGAATTTGTGGCTGAAGTCATCGAAGGGGACGAGGGTTTTCTCGGAAAACGGGTGGTTGGCGAGATCAGTATCGTCTGCGGCGAATGTGATTTTTGCCAGCGCGGCATTCCGAGTCAATGCCGCAATCGGCGAACCATCGGTATTCGAAATTATCCTGGTGCATTTGCTGATTATCTGCGCCTGCCGACTCGTAATCTGCACATTGTGCCGGATACTGTGACAGATGATCAGGCGGTTTTTGTGGAACCTCTGGCCGCTGTGCTTCAGATAATGGAAGCTGTTCATATCTCACCGCGTGATCGAGTGGTGCTGATTGGCGCGGGTAAGTTGGGGATGTTAGCTGCTCAGATTCTCAAATTAACGGGTGCGGAAGTTGTGGCAGTGGTTCGGCGCGAAAAGCAGGCTAAATTACTGGAGAGCTGGCATATCCCGGCAGTTGAAAGTCAGGATTTGCAGGATCAGCAGGCTCAAGTGGTCGTTGATTGCACAGGGCAGGCAGAAGGATTTGCCGAATCGCTGCGATTAGTCGAATCGCGCGGGACTATTGTATTGAAAAGCACCTATCATGGTTTGCCGCAGGCCGATTTAACGCAAGTTGCTGTCCGTGAAATCAAGGTGGTGGGCAGCCGCTGTGGGCCATTTGCCTCGGCACTGCGTTTGCTGGAAGCAGGCCTGGTTGATGTTGAATCGCTTATTGAAGCCCGCTATCCATTAGATGATGCGCTCAAAGCCCTTGAACACGCTGGACAAAAAGGTACTTTGAAGGTGCTGTTCGATTTCTAATGCCTGCCAAAGGGTCAGTTACGGGTGGCAATGGGAATGCTGAAAGCAAAGGTCGAGCCAACCCCTTGCTCGCTTTCCAACGTAATGTTGCCGCCATGAGCCTGAACAATTTGCTTGGCAATCGCTAATCCCAGCCCGGTTCCCTGCGCGAATCCCGCTGTATCGGATACGCGGTAGAATTTCTCGAACATATGTTTCTGATGTTCTTTGGAAATCCCATAACCGGTATCTTTTACGCAAATCTGAACATAGGGATGGCCTTCAGAATCGGCCGTTTCCTGTGTGAAGACCCGAATCTCGCCTTTTTCGCGGTTATATTTGATGGCGTTGGTGAGTAAATTCAGCAAGACCTGTTTCACTTTGCCGCGATCAGCACTGACGGTATATTTTCCATTTTCCATGTTGATAGCAATGTTTTTATCAGTTGCCTGCTGTATGACCACATCGACACTTTCCTCAATGAGTTTGTTTAGGTCGAATAATTCCGTGAGCAGGCGGGCACGCCCGGACTCAAGCCGTGCCAGATCGAGAAAATCACTTGTCAGACGTGAGAGGCGTTCGGTTTCACTATGCATCGTGCTGACAATATCGCCGCGTTTGGATTCGGGTAAATCGGGACGCATCAGCAGCACCGTACTGGCTTTCAGAGCAGCGAGCGGCGTGCGCAGTTCATGCACCATTTCCGCGATAAAGTCACTTTGTTGGAACAGCCGTGCATTTTCAATGGCGATGGCGGCCTGACTTGCCAGCGTAGTGAGCGTGTTTACATCATTCTCATCCCAGTGCTCGGAACCAATTTTGTTGATTCCTTCCAGTACACCGATGACTTTTGTATGAGCGCGCAGGGGTACGGCCAGAATACTGCGGGTATGGAATTCAATCGTGTCATCGACGCGGTTGCTCCAATTGGGTTCCTGGGTGACATCATCAATGACGCGCGGTTCACCGTGAACCGCTACCCATCCAGCAATACTATCTTTCGGTACTATGATGTCTTCCATATCCTGAGGCTGGATATTAGAAGCAATCTCGAAGCGCAAATCGCCTGTAGCCGGGTCGAGCAGAAGGATTGAAGCCGCTTCGGTGTTAGTGAGTTCCTTAGCCGCCGAGATGATTTTTCGGAGCAGCGCCCCTAAGTCGAGCGTTGAATTTAACTGCTGACTGATTTCCATTAATCGTTGAAAACGCGCCAACAAGAGCGCATCCTTATTTTCCGAGACCACAGTCATTACTTTGTCTCCAGACAATGCATAATTTCGGGCAGGATTTCAGCGGCATTTTCGTGAATTACGACATCTGCTGCGTCGTCCATATGAGTTTTATCCAGGTTAATGATAATGAGTTTTGCGCCATTTCGCAGTGCCAGTGCTGGCAGCTCGGACGCGGGCGCGACTTCCAGGGATGAGCCAATCACCATCATGAGATCGGCCTTACGCGCGGCATCCTGTGCCCCCAGTAATTGTTGGATTGGAAGCTGTTCGCCAAACAATATAACATTCGGTTTAATGACACCACCGCACTTTGGGCAGTGGGGCACTTTTCTATCCTCTAAAAACTGGAGCACAATGGGTTCAGCCGGGTAAATGGCGAAACAGTGAATGCAGGTTGCATCCCTCATATGTCCATGTAACTCAAATATATTCGTGTTTCCTGCACGGCTATGCAGCATGTCGATGTTTTGGGTGATGACTGCCTTCAGAATCCCCTGTGCTTCCAACTGCGCCAGCACCGTATGCGCTGGATTGGGTTGAGCGTTGACTGTGAGTTTGGCAATCGGATAAATCCAGTCGTAGAAGGCTTTTGGGTTTTGTCTGAAACCATACATACTGGCGACGGTCATTGGATCGACATCCTGCCAAAGCCCGGATTTCGGACTGCGGAAGTCTGGAATACCAGAGGCAGTGCTGATCCCCGCGCCTGTAAATGCGACGGCAGAATGAGCCTGAGCTAGGAGTTGAGCGGCACGTTGAACTGAATCACTGGACATGGAATTCTAGAGGCTCGTTTCGCCGCTGGGGGATGCGTTGATTCGAGCGGTCAAATCTTCGGACAATTTCATGATCTGTCCTGAGATCACTGCATTAGGCTGATAAACAACTACGGGCACCGCTGCCCGCATGGCCTGAAACATCTGATCGGGTGCAGCAGAAATAATAGCGCGAAGTTCTTGTCCAAGTGCGTGTTCAACTTCATGCCAGGGCGTTTGGACATTTGTTTGAGCACGATTAACGACCACGATATGAATTCGTCCGGTTGATCCCGTTCCGGGTGGTTCAAGTTCGTTCAATATTTCGCGTGCCATCGTCAGACCAACTGGATTTGGTTCAACAACCAGCGTAATCAGGTCTAATTCCCGTTGTATGCGGTTGGTTGTCGAGTTCAGTCCACTTCCCAGGTCGAAAATGACAGGACGACCCATTGTTCGCAAATTACGAATAACCGCGACAGATGCATCAACCGTGTTGGGAGCTTGTGCTTCCTTAGGGCTGGCTGAGGATAGCAGCGCTCGTAGACCGGATGGGTGTGTCACCAATTCATTTTCAATGACCGCTGGACGAATTTCATTGGTGGGTTTACTCATGACATTTGCCATGCCATGCGATTGACCAAAGCCAATATATAACCCCATGCTGCCCATGCCAGGACGGAAATCCGCTGCAATAGCATTGTCACCATTCAGTGTAAAAGCTGCTGCCAGATTGAGTGCGATAGTCGTTGTACCTACGCCACCCTTACAGCCGATGACACCAACAGTTGTTCCTTTGCTGGGTTCAGGACGTTTTTGAGAGGCATTGCGGGCAAGGATGGTCTTAACACGGGAGGCCAGTTCAGCCGGGTGAGTGGGTTTGGTCAGATAGTCATCCGCACCGGCTTCGAACCCGGCTACCTTATCATCCACCAGCGTTTTCGCGGTGAACATAATAATAGGGATAGCCTTGGTGTCGGGGTTTGCCCGCAGCCGCCGGCAGACCTCATATCCATCCATATCCGGCATCATGACATCCAGAATGATCAGGCTGGGATGCTCACTGGTTGCCTTCATGAGGGCTTGATTGCCAGCATTCGCGGCTACCACTTCGTAACCATGACGTTGTAGCATCAGGCCAATAAGTTTTAGGCTGTCAATGTCGTCATCAACAATCAAAATTTTGTCAGACATAACTTTGTTGTTTTTGTAATCTTCCTGAACGTTTGCTGAAGTCTAGCATGAAAGGAAAGGGGGTGCAAGTTACGCTGTTACCATCGCCTGAGGCTTGTGTGCACATTGAGGGATTGACCGCCGAATTCGAACCATGTTATACTGCCTTACAAACAGAATTCCAACGACTGTGATTGGGAGGAGTAGGCAAATTCCTCTGCGCCAGAGAGTGTGGGTCACCGACTGAGAGCCTGCTCGCACGCATTTGCCGAAGGTCGCCCAGGAGTCGCTGTGCTGAAAGTAGGGACATAATACATTGTGTCCGCTGTTGAGTAAGCACAACCGGGTTCGCCCGTTATAGCGTCTATGAGCGCTTCATCCCGCTATCTTGGGGTGAAGAAGCAAGGTGGTACCGCGGAAGTTGACCCTTTCGCCCTTGTTCTATGGGGTGAGAGGGTTTTTTATTTCCTGTTTTACAGGAACGATGGAGGAAGAGAGACACAATGGCGATGAAATCGATGCCCAAGAATTTTGATTTTGCCGAAGCCGAAGCCCGGCTTTATCAGCAGTGGGAGAAAAAAGGGTGGTTCAAGCCGGAAGTTGCCGCCCCAGGGAGCGAACCCTATGTCATCAGTATGCCGCCGCCCAACGTGACGGGTGCGCTGCATATCGGTCACGCGCTGACCATGACCGTTGAAGATTTAATGATTCGCTACGAACGAATGCGCGGTAAGGCCGCCCTCTGGGTTCCCGGTACAGATCACGCTGGAATTGCCACTCAGTTGCAAGTCGAAAAGATGTTGCACGATCAGGGAACCAGCCGTCAGGAAATCGGACGTGAAGAATTCCTGGCGCGTACTTGGGCATGGAAAGAAAAGTACGAAGGTACTATCAAAAGCCAGCTTCGACGGATTGGCGCAAGCTGTGATTGGGATCGTGAACGCTTCACACTCGATGATGGTCTGTCGAATGCAGTGCAGCATGTGTTCATTAAGCTTTACGAACAAGGCTTGATATATCGCGGTCCACGTCTGGTGAATTGGAGTCCCGGTCTGCAAACCGCCGTCTCAGACCTTGAAGTGGAGCGCGAAGAAGAACAGGGCAAGCTCTATTATTTTAATTATCCTGTCGAAGGTGGTGAATATCTTCCGGTGGCGACGACCCGCCCTGAAACCATTCTGGGTGATACGGCGGTCTGTGTGCATCCCGATGACCCGCGTTATAAGCACCTCATTGGCAAAACCGCGCTTGTACCTATACTCAATCGCCCGATTCCGGTGATTGCCGATGAATACGTGGATCGTGAATTCGGTACTGGGGCACTCAAGATCACACCCGCACACGATTTTAACGACTATGAAATCGCACAGCGGCATGGATTGAAGTTGATTAACGTGCTTAATCGTGATGCCACTATGAACGCTGAAGCGGGACCTTATGCTGGGTTAGATCGTTTCGAATGCCGTGCCAAACTCTGGAAGGACATGGAAACGCAGGGCATCACCATCAAGGTGGATGACCATACCTACATCGTGCCGCGTACCCAGCGCGGTGGAGAAGTGGTCGAACCGATGCTCAGTACCCAGTGGTTCCTGAAAATCCAGCCCTTGGCGGAGAAGGCGCTTGCCGCTGTGAAGGACGGGCGCATCAAAATAGTGCCGGATCGCTTCGAAAAAGTGTATTTCCACTGGCTGGAGAACATCGAAGACTGGTGCATCAGCCGCCAATTGTGGTGGGGGCATCGCATCCCTGCTTGGTACGGCAAGAATGGTGAAATCTATGTGGGCAAAACTGCGCCAAAGGGTGAGGGCTGGACACCCGAAGAAGATGTACTGGATACGTGGTTCAGCAGCGGTTTGTGGCCTTTCAGCACACTTGGTTGGCCTGAACAAACGCCCGATCTGAAACGCTTCTACCCCACTACCATGATGGAAACAGGCTATGACATCCTGTTTTTCTGGGTGGCACGTATGATTATGATGGGCATGTGGTTTACCGACGAAGCGCCCTTTAAGACCGTATATCTGCATGGTCTGATTCGCGACAAATTTGGGCGCAAAATCAGTAAAACACTCGGCAATGTGATTGACCCGCTGGTGTTGATTGATAAGTTCGGCGCTGACCCGCTGCGTTTCACCATGATGACAAGTGGCACGCCAGGTAACGACATCAATCTGGATGAAGATAAGGTGGAAGCGAATTGGCGCTTCGTCAACAAAATCTGGCAGATGACCAATTTTGTCCTCGGCAATCTGGATGGCGAAATTCCATTGGGTTTGCCGCCTGCGCCCGAACTTGATCTTCCCTCACGTTGGATTGTCAGCCGCTTGAATCGCGTGGTGGGCAGTGTCCAATATCTGTTTGATACTTACCAGTACGGGGAAGCGGGTCGCCAGATTTACGACTTTCTGTGGGGTGAATTTGCCGATTGGTATATCGAAATCAGCAAATATCCGCTTTATGAAGGTGATGCCAAAACCAAACAGAATGCTCAACGTGTCCTTGTGTACGTGCTGGATACCAGTTTGCGACTGCTGCATCCATACATGCCTTTTGTGACGGAAGAACTGTGGAGCTATATCCCGCATCAGGGCGAAACGCTGCTCATCGCCAAGTGGCCACAGTCCGATGCTGCTTATCTGGACGAACGTGCCGAAACCGAGATGAACATCCTCATCGAATTGGTGCGGAATATCCGTAACGTTCGTTCTGAATACAATGTTGATCCTGCCAAGCGTATTACGGCTCAAATCGCACCGGGAAGTTATCGAACAGTGGTAGACAAGTACAGCTATGTGTTTGCCCGTCTGTTATCGAACAGTGGTAGACAAGTACAGCTATGTGTTTGCCCGTCTCTGTAATGTGTCGGAAACGACCCTTCTGCCAGATGGCACACCAGCACCGGATGAGGCCGCATCAGTGGTCGTAAGTGAAGTGACAGCTTACCTGCCGCTGGCGGGTCTGGTTGATCTGAAAGCTGAGTGCGAACGTTTAGCTAAAGAACAGGCTAAGTTGCAGGAGCAGATTGATCGTTCTGAGAAAATGTTGGGGAACGAACAGTTTGTCAGCCGTGCCAGACCGGATGTGGTGGAGCGTGAACGCGCCAAACTGGCGGATTTGCAGGCCAGCGCCGCGCAAATTGCCGAACGCTTGGCTTCCCTCAAATGTAGCTAAATGATTGAAAAGGGACTTACCCATTGGGCTAGTCCCTTTATTATAGGAATAGTTTGTGAAACCAAACTATTGCAAACCATACGCAAATTTTTCACCTGTTATGGCCTGATTATCAGGTAACAATTCGTAATGTTTCAGCACAAAAAAGGACGGTTGAAAAACCGTCCTTGTGGAAACTTAATGCCTGTTAGGAATTCGCTCCATCTTGTTCCTTCAGTTTCAGGAACATATTACGCCCGGCTTCCTGTGCAGCTTTGCGGACTTCATTATCTTCGTCATTTTCGAATACCGCACGAAGCGCATTGAATGCTTCCTGATCCGGCATATGCGAAAGTTCTGCGATAGCCTTCAAACGCACATCGCGGTTTTTGTCTTGTAACCGTGAAATGTGGTAAGCAATAACCTTCTTGATGGACGTTGTCATTGCACGCCTGCCAATGTGATTAAATACATGCTAATTATAAGCCACTCAATTTCTTTCTGTCTACATTATAACAAGAATTTTATGTCATTTGGTCTGATGGATTGCGACTAGTCTCAGGAATGGTTAAGATTGCCCATTATTTACTGGAGGCAATCATGCTGGTCGTACTGGTTCATATTCATGTCAAACCGGAATATCTGGATGCTTTTATTGCTGCCTCGCTCGATAATGCTCGGAACAGTATACAGGAACCGGGTATCGCTCGTTTTGATGTTGTGCAGCAAAAGGATGATCCTACCCGTATCACCTTGATTGAGGTCTATCGCAGCGAAGACGCACCTGCTAAGCACCGTGAAACAGCCCACTATCTGAAATGGCGTGATTCTGTCACCGACATGATGGCCGAACCGCGCACCAAATCGGAATATCACAACCTGTTTCCAGACGACAAAGGCTGGGGCTGAATAATGCGTTTTGAATTCGCAACCGTTACACGCATCATTTTCGGCGCAGGAAGTGTCCACGAATTAGGCACCCTTGCCGCCAAAATGGGCACTCGCGCATTCGTGGTTACGGGCAGTAAACCGGAACGCGCCGCGTTTGTACTGGATTTGCTTCGTGAACAAAAAATTGAGTGTACGGCTTTTTCCGTTTCTGGTGAACCCAGCATAGACACCGCCTGGTCAGGTCGCCAGCAGGCACAGGATGCGAACTGTGATTTCGTGATTGGCTTTGGCGGTGGCAGTGTCATGGATACGGCTAAAGCGATTGCGGCGCTTATGACCAATCCCGGCGATCCACTGGACTATCTGGAAGTGATTGGGCACGGTCAGCCGATTACAAATCCTTCCGCACCGCTAATAACGATTCCAACAACGGCTGGTACAGGTTCAGAAGTAACCAGCAATGGGGTATTGTTCTCGCCCGAACATCGGGTAAAAGTCAGCTTGCGCAGTCCGCTCATGCTGCCACGTCTGGCGCTGGTAGATTCGCAGCTTACCCATTCATCGCCTCCAGATGTCACCGCGCAAAGTGGTCTGGATGCGCTCACGCAGGTTATTGAGCCGTTTGTCTCCAATAAAGCCAACCCCATGATAGATGCCATTTGTCGCGAAGGGATTCAACGCGCCGCTCATTCGCTGCGACGGGCATATGAACACCCTGACGATGCCGATGCACGTGAAAATATGGCGCTGACGGCCTTGTTTGGCGGATTAGCACTCTCGAATGCCAAATTGGGTGCTGTACATGGATTGGCTGGGCCGTTCGGTGGCATGTTCGATGCACCACATGGGGGAATTTGCGCCCGTTTACTGCCCTTTGTTATGGCGATGAATGTTCGGGCACTGCGATCACGCCAGCCGGATAGCCAAACACTGCGAAAATACGATCAAATTGGTCAGATCGTAACTGGAAACACTCAAGCGGCGGCTGAAGATGGCATTCGTTGGATTCAAGAACTTTGCGCCTCACTGCATATCCCCGGATTGGGGACATATGGCCTTACGCGAGCTGATTATCCCATGTTGATCGAAAAATCGGCGGCTGCGAGTTCGATGCAGGGCAACCCTATCAAGCTTACTGCCGATGAAATGCATGAGATTTTAGTTGAAGCTCAGTAAGCTGCTTATGAGAATAGTTTGAATCGGAACCTTCGGGAGCGTTATAATGTACCCAAAGCAACAACAAGCCGCGTTTCAGCAGGATTGAAGGTGGAAAATGGAAATTTTAGGTGTCGGAACTGGGGAACTCATCGCAATCCTGATCATCATGCTGATTGTCGCTGGCCCCAAACGCATGATTCAATGGGCCTATATTTTGGGGCAGTATACGGCTAAGTTACGCAAAATGTGGGCTGAGACTATGACCTATATGCAAAAGGAATTTGAAGCCGCCGGCGTGGATGTCGAACTGCCTAAGGAAATTCCGACACGTGGCACGGTTATGCGCGAAATCAGCAAAATTGGTGAGAAGGCCATGTCTCCTGTCACCAGGCCTATTGAAGAAACGCTCCAGGATGCCAAGAATCAGGTCAAGGAACTCAAGCCACAAACTACCTTGATGCAGGAAAATGGACACCGAACCAATGCTCTTCCTGACGCAAATCCGCCTTCTGATGGCAAGCCGAATTTTGGCACATGGTCAACACCACCAGAAGGCGATCAGGATAACTGATTCACGAAGCTGCTTGAATACTGATACGGATTGTTTGAGCCATAAGCCGCGCTCGCTGTGGTGCATCGCCAACATGCGTTTCGGCCTTGAGCAGTTCACGTGCTCTTTCCGCAGTCATCAGATGCAGAATACGGTCATCTCCGCATAGATTATCAGCCAGTGGATTCGCCTTTCCTTGACGCATGGCTTCCCATGCGACCAGACTGTGTTCGCGGATGATTTCATGCAATTCCTGACGATTTCCCCCGTTTCGTACCGCTTCCATCAACAAGCGCTCGGTTGCTGCGAATACGCCATAGGTATCCAGATTGCGCTGGATGCCAAATGGATCAATTCTTAACCCCGTGAGAATTCGGTTCGCGCGGTTGAGCAGCTCGTCCACTCCAAGAAATGCTTCCGGTATAAAAATACGGCGATTGGCGGAATCATCGAGCGTTCTTTCGAGGAGATTATGGGCGGCATTGTCCCAGGCGGCACGGGGCAGGGTTGCTATATAACGCGCGAGGCTGTCAAGATTTTCCGCATTCACCGGATTGCGTTTGAATGGCATGGCGGATGAACCGACCTGTGCCGCACCAAAAGGCTCTGACCACTCCCCGAAAGTGGGCGACTGCAAAATACGCAGATCGAACGCCAGCTTGTAGATTGACATCGCCAATCCCGCCAGCGCGTTGACCACATCCCAATCCTGATGCCGGGTGTAGGTCTGCGTGGCAATGGTGAAGGCTGGTAAACCCAACGTTTCCATAATTTGCGTTTCCATCTGCTGCGGTGTCAGGTTCGTGCCGGAGAGAAGTTCATGGTATGAAGCCGATGTGCCTACCGCGCCTTTAAAGCCTTTGCCTCGGATAGCCGAATAGACGCGCTTGATGGTTTCATAGTCCATCAATAAGTCCTGACCATAACTGGCGAGCCGATAGCCGACGGTGGTTGGTTCAGCGGGTTGCAGGTGTGTAAAGGCCATGCAGACATGATCTGCTTCGCCTTCGATTAGCCCAGCCAGCGTGGTGAGCAGTTGACGCAGCAGCGGGAGCAGGAGACCGAGGCTTTCACGAATACGCAGGGCATCGGCATTGTCCTCAATATCCATGCTGGTCGCGCCCAGATGAATAATGCCGCCACCGACAGGGCATTGCTCGGCATAAGTTCGCACTTCTGCCATCAAATCGTGGTAAATCTCTGCTTCAATGGCGTGGGCGCGTGCCAGATCAATATTGTTCTGATGGGCGCGTAAATCCTCAACCTGTTCAGCTTTGACCATGCCAGCGGTTTGCTGTGCTTCAGCTAAAGCGACCCAGATGCGCCGCCACAACTTGCGCTTATAGACATCTGACCAGATGACACGCATGGCATTTGAGCCGTAGCGCCAGGTAAACGGGCTAAGGAATGTTTCATGGGAATAGGTGTCTGTCATGCTGCTCTCTTTATTGAGGGGTACTTATATGTCCGAGATTGTACCCCGTCAAAGCAGAAAATGGCTGCAATCCACTCAGGCAAAAAATGTTCGTTTGTGTCTGATTGGAAAGCAGTTATTGAGCAGAAGATTAATCCTCTGTTTAACAGAGAATAACAGAGACTGCTGAGGGAAGGTCACATTCCTGTACGGGGAAAATTGAGCCAGATAACAGAGGAATAACAGAGTGTTACAACTGTGCTGCTGAGGGAGAGATGGGTTAATGTGTGTTGAGAAGCAAAATCGAGCGGGTTGGCGGTGAGTTTGAAAAAGTTAACGGAGCAGAAGGGGTGGGGATTGAAGGCGATACAGACGACTTGGTATGGTAAGAAACAAGAGGCAATCAATGGCATGATTATCAACTCATTCAAACCCATCCAAAATCCATTTAGAACAAATATTCTGGTATGCAAGGTCTGATTGTGTGATGGTATTCTGTGCAAGGCTTCTCGCAGGCTCATTTTTGCGGAAAATCCGCGTATGGTCGCGAAGCAACTGCGGGTGAAATTAACCAGCAGAGTGGAGCATAGGAAAGTGTCGCCTGACATTTAGTTGAGGCATTATTAAACAACTGTTATAATCACCGCCGCTGCAATGGTCTGATTTAAGTTAAATTGTAGAGTTTATGAAGGACAGGTACACATGAAGAAATTGTCACTGTTTGTTTTGCTGACGATATTGGTTGTTGGGGTATCCGTCGGTGCTGCCCAGGACAGCGGTATGATGACTGCTGTTGGCGCGGGTGAGGGCGAGTTGGATATTGTCGCCTGGCCTGGTTATGTTGAACGCGGCGCAAATGATCCTGCCTACGATTGGGTTACCGATTATGAGAAGGAAACCGGCTGTATGGTGCAGGTCAAGGATGCCCTCACATCGGATGAGATGGTGGCCTTGATGAATGAGGGGGTTTTCGATCTGGTCACGGCTTCTGGCGATGCCAGCCTGCGTCTGGTTTACGGCGGACGTGTTCAGCCGATTAATCTTGACCTCATTCCCAGTTGGAGTACAGTGGACGAACGTCTGCAAAATGCCCCCTGGTACACCGTCGATAAAGATGGCGATGGTACAGCAGAACATTATGGTGTTCCTTACCAATGGGGGCCGAATGTGCTGATGTACAACACCGAGGCATTTGGTGGTGTGGCTCCCACAAGCTGGAATGTGGTTTTTGAAGAAATGACACTCCCGGATGGGAAATCGAACAGTGGGCGTGTGCAGGCTTATGATGGCCCGATTTATATTGCCGATGCGGCCCTGTATCTGATGGCGCATAACCCAGACCTGAAGATCACTGATCCCTACGAACTGGATCAGGCACAGTTTGATGCGGCTATCGAACTCCTGCGCCAGCAGCGCCAGCTCGTGAGCCGTTATTGGCACGATGTGACCGTACAGGTCGATGATTTCACCAATGAAGGCATCGTCGCTTCCAGTGCATGGCCTTATCAGGTGAATCTGCTGAAGTACGATAACCAGCCGATTGACAGCGTTATCCCTGAAGAAGGTGCGACGGGTTGGGCAGATACCACCATGATGCATGTGGACGCACCCCACCCCAATTGTGCCTACCTGTGGATGGAGCACTCCCTGCAAGCCAAGCTACAGGGTGATGTCGCCGCCTGGTTTGGTTCAGTGCCCGTTGTCCCGGCTGCCTGTGATGGCAATGACCTGCTTGGCGCGGATGGCTGCAAGACCAACGGTATCGATAATTTCGATCAGATCCGGTTCTGGAAAACCCCCGTCGCTGCCTGCGGTGATGATCGCGGTGATGTGTGTATCCCGTACTACGAGTGGGTGACCAGCTATATCGGGGTTATCGGCGGACGCTAGTAATAATTCAATAAATTATGCCTGAGCCGGGGTAATTACTGAGTTATCCCCGGCTCAATACTGGACATGATTTTACGGGACGTTCGCGCGAAACAGCAGTGCAGCGTCCCTTCGTGGTTTAAAGACTTTGTGAGGGAACTTTTATGGAATATAAGTTGTGGATAGACGGGCGCTGGGAAGACAGCCAGGGCGGTCAGATGATGGCTGTAGAGAACCCAGCTACTGGCGATAAAATAGCGCACGTGGTCGATGCCAGTCGTGCTGATGTGGATCGTGCTGTAAAAGCAGCGCATAATGCCTTTTATGATGGACGCTGGTCGAAGCTGACTCCCGGTGAGCGTTCTCTGGCAATCTGGAAACTGGCTGATTTGCTGGATGCGCGTAAGGAAGAATTTGCCAAGCTCGAATCGGAAAATACAGGTAAACCTTACGAACTCGTCAGCCTGGGTGGCGATCTGCCTTTTGGGGTAGACAACCTGCGCTTCTTCGCCTCTGCCGCCCGTGATACACATGGCTACTCAGCAGGCGAATATGCCAAAGGCTATACGTCGATTTACCGCCGTGAACCTGTAGGCGTTGTCGGGCAGATTACACCCTGGAATTACCCGCTGCTGATGGCAATATGGAAAATCGGTCCCGCTCTGGCGGCTGGCTGCACGATTGTTCTCAAGCCAGCGCCGACAACGCCCCTCACAACGCTGCTATTGGCGGAGTTGTTCGCAGAGGCAGGTATTCCGGATGGTGTCGTCAATATCGTTACGGGCGGGAATGAAGTCGGACAGGCGCTGGTGGAACACCCGGATGTCCGCATGGTGAGCCTGACTGGTTCGGTGGGTACGGGTAAGAAAATCATGAAAACAGCGGCGGATACGCTCAAACGGGTTCACCTCGAATTGGGTGGTAAAGCGCCTTTCATCGTGTTTGACGATGTGGATATTAATGCGATTGCTGGTGCGGCGGTCTTTACCAGTACGATCAACACCGGGCAGGATTGTACGGCGGCGACCCGTGTTTATGTCGAGCAGAGTCGTGCCAAACAGGCTACCGAAGCCATTGTGGAATCCATGCGTGCCATCAAAATTGGCTTGCCCTACGAAGCGGGTGTGCAGATGGGGCCGCTCATTTCCGGTATCCAGCGCGAACGGGTGATGGGCTTTGTGGATCGTGCCAAAGCGGCAGGCGCAAAAGTCCTGACAGGTGGCGGTATTCCGAAAGATCAGGTTGGCGGTTATTTCTTTGAACCCACCGTGATTGCTGATGCCGATCAGAAGGCTGAAATTATCCAGAGCGAGGTATTTGGCCCGGTGCTGACGATCAGTACCTTCAAGGATGAAGACGAAGCCATTTACTTTGGCAATGATGTGAATTACGGTCTGGCGGCCTCGGTTTGGACGCGCGACATTGGTCGAGCCATGCGTGTGGCGGCGGCGCTGGAATTCGGTACGGTGTGGGTGAACGACCATATTCCGTTAACCTCTGAAACACCACATGGCGGTTTCAAGCAGTCCGGCGTGGGCAAAGACCTTTCCGCAGAAGCAGTTTCCGACTATAAGATTACCAAGCACGTCATGGTCAAGAACGCATAATGAACGCCGCTCAAACCAAATCCATCCCCGCTATTCAGATGCAGGATGTCTGTCGTTACTTCGGTGATGTCAAAGCGGTGGATCATCTTGACCTGGACATCCAGGACGGGGAATTTTTCTCGCTGCTCGGCCCTTCGGGGTCGGGCAAGACCACCTGTTTGCGACTCATCGCCGGGTTTGAGGAGTTGTCTTCGGGCACTATTTTGCTGCATGGCGAACCTGTATCCAACGTTCCGCCCTACAAACGCGATGTGAATACTGTTTTTCAGGATTACGCGCTGTTCCCGCATATGACGGTGGGACAGAATGTGGCTTATGGCCTGATGATTAAGAAGGTCGAGAAGGCCGAACGTGAACGCCGAGTCGCTGAGATGCTAGAATTGGTGCAACTGCCAGCTTTCGAGGGTCGCAAGCCTGCGCAGCTTTCGGGTGGACAGCGGCAGCGTGTGGCTCTGGCGCGTGCGCTGGTTAATCATCCGCGTGTCCTGCTGCTGGATGAGCCGTTGGGCGCGTTGGATTTGAAGCTCCGCCAGCAGATGCAGATTGAACTCAAAGCGATTCAGAAAAAAGTGGGCATTACGTTCATCTTCGTCACCCACGATCAGGAAGAAGCCCTGACGATGAGTGACCGGCTGGCGGTTTTCAATCGTGGCAAAATCGAACAAATCGGAACACCAGCCGATGTTTACGAACGTCCGCAAACCAGTTTTGTGGCGAATTTCGTCGGTACATCGAATCTCATCAGCGGCACAGTTGCCCAGCAGATTACAGGCTCTTCCCAGACATTTTCCATTCGCCCGGAAAAAATCCGCATGGCCTCGCCAGAAGAATCGGTTAGTGACGAGGTGTGTAGTGCGTTGGGAACCATCCGCGACGTGATTTATCTGGGAATTAATACGCGCTACATCGTGGCGTTGGATATGGGCAGTGATTTAACGGTTGTCCAGCAAAATCTGGAAGCGACTTCAATGGATGCGCTTTCGGCGCGCGGTAATCGGGTCAAGCTGGTATGGAGCAAGACGAATAATCGTGCGGTCAGCGGGGAGGCGTAGCAGATGTCCACTGTACAATCGACTCGCCGTCCACTGATTTCCCGTTCGGTCATGTATTTGCTGCTGCTGTTGGCGCTGCCACTCCTCTGGCTAGTCATTTTCTATCTGGGTGCACTGGTAGCGCTGCTCGTCCAGAGCTTTTTTCATCTGGATGGATTTACCGGGCAGATCGTCAAGCAATTTGGCCTTCAGACCTATCAGGAAATATTCCGTCCTTCGAATGTCGATATTATTCTGCGAACGGTTGGCATGGCTGCGGCTGTCACCGTGACGTGCGCGTTTATTGCCTTTCCGCTGGCCTATTATATGGCGCGTTATGCCTCATACCGCGTGAAAGGGATTCTCTATCTGGCGGTACTGCTGCCGCTCTGGTCGAGTTATATTGTCCGGGTGTATACCTGGAAAATCATTCTGGCGCAGGAAGGAATCATCACCTGGTTTTTGAAACTGCTGGGGCTGAACGGCGTTCTGGACGCGATTCTGCAAATCCCAGCGATTGGCGGTTCTTCCCTGTCATTTTCGGTGCTGGGTATGTTCATGGTATTCGTGTATATCTGGCTTCCGTATATGATTTTACCCATCAATGCCGCGTTGGAACGGGTACCCAAATCGCTCATTGAAGCATCGGGTGATCTGGGGGCACCTCCCGGATACACCTTCCGTAAAATTATCCTGCCATTAGCGTTTCCGGGTGTAGTCGCTGGATCGATTTTCACATTTTCGCTGACGTTAGGCGATTATATTATCCCCAGCATTATCGGCAATTCGAGTTTTTTCATCGGACGTTTTGTATTTGCCCAACAAGGCACTGCCGGGAATATCCCGCTGGCGGCGGCTTTTACCGTTGTGCCAGTCGTCATCATGGGTATCTATCTGGTCATCGCAAGGCGATTGGGGGCGTTCGATGCTCTCTAGCAAGACCTATAAACCAAATCAATCTTCACGCAGCCTGAAAACGGTTACCGGATTGGCGCTGCTTTTCCTCCATTTTCCGATTTTGATCGTCATCCTTTATGCTTTCACTACCGAAGATGGTTCCTATCAGTTTCCGCCGCCCGGTCTGACCACCCACTGGTTTGGTGATTTGCTGGGCGGGACAACAGATTGCGTGACGGTACAAAATGGTGACACGGCGGCTCAACAGGACTGTGTATACAAACCAAATCGGCCTGATTTTTGGGATGCGATTGGTCTGTCATTGGCTGCTGCTGCGCTGGCGACAACGCTGGCATTGATTCTAGGGACTCTGTTGGCAGGTGCGCTCTATCGACAGAAGTTTTTTGGGCGAGAGGCGATTTCCCTGCTGGTCATCTTGCCGATTGCGCTGCCCGGTATCGTGACTGGAATCGCGCTGCGTTCAGCCATCAGTCTGCTAGGGATTAACTTTAGTTTCTGGACAATTATTATTGGTCACGCCACTTTTTGTATTGTGACCGTTTATAATAATGTGGTGGCGCGGCTCCGGCGGACAGCCTATTCACAGATCGAAGCATCGGCGGATTTAGGTGCGTCGCCGCTAGAGACATTCCGCTATGTGATTTTGCCGAATATTGCGACGGCTTTGTTAGCCGGGGGGATGCTGGCTTTTGCGCTGTCCTTCGATGAAGTTATCGTGACCACCTTTACGGCGGGTCAGCAGCAAACACTGCCAATATGGATTCTCTCCCAACTGAGCCGCCCGCGTGATCGACCCGTTACCAATGTAGCGGCGTTGATTGTTATTGCAGCAACTTTTATCCCTATTTTGCTGGCCTATCGCTATACCAGCGAAACGCGGGATTGATGAGGGGTGAATGTCCCCGCCAAACTATTCAGGATAGGATTGATCGAACGTGACCTATGTGTTAGGGATTGATGGTGGCGGCAGCACGGTGCGGGTTGTTGTTGTGTCCGCTGATTTGGTTGTAGTGGGCGAAAGTAAAGGGACGACTGCCAACCCCAATCTGGTAGGCCGTCCCACTGCTATGAAAACTATTCAGATGGCTGTCCTTGATGCTATCGAAAGTGCTGGACTAAAGCCGGAGCAAATCGCCGGAGTTGGCATGGGTGTGGCAGGGGCGGAAGCGTCGCATTCCGAAGCGTGGCTGCGGGAAGTCGCGGCGGGTGTTGTCCCGCGGGCAGTTGTCGCACCTAGCGGCGATCATGAAATCGCTTTAGTTGGCGCACATGGTGAACGGCGCGGCATGTTGGTTCTGGCGGGTACAGGCAGCCTTGCCTGTGGGGTAGGGACATCCGGTGAGTACATCGTTATTGGTGCGCGGGGTTATTTACTTGGCGATGAAGGCAGCGGATTTTGGATAGGCATGGAGGGCTTACGCGCTGCTGTGCGGGGTGAGGATGGCCGCGCTTATGCGACCAGCCTGACTTCAGCCATGCTGGAGAAACTGCTGCTGAACAATATCGAGGAGTTGATTCCCTGGCTGTATCATTCCGGTCAAAGTCGCATTCGGGAAGTCGCTGCTTTAGCGGGTGTTGTATTGGAACAAGCTGAACAGGGCGATACCGTCGCAAAATCTATCATCAGCCGCGCGGTGGATGAATTGGTGCTGGCGGTTCGAGCTGTGAATTTCCGCCTCAACATGGAGCGTTTACCCATTGCTTTTGCAGGTGGGCTGCTCAGTTCGCCGAATTTGTTAAGCACCAGTCTTTGCAAGGTGTTTGGACTCGATTGTATCCCACTGCCTAAATATCCCGCTTCCATTGGAGCGGCGATTATGGCACTGCAAGGCATTGGCGAACGCGCTTAACGCTTTTGCAGCAAAAACGTTGGCACAACTGAACCACCCCCGGCGGTCACATTGAGCAAAGCAACCGATGAGAGCCGTGTCAGGCATCCATGTACTGAGTGACCGTCGAATACATAGGGATTCGCATCGACGAAACGCTCGCTGATGTCCAGCTTTCCATTGATATACGACGGAAAATCGCGGTAAATGACCGTGACTTTTTCCTGCACCACGTAGGAATTGTTCAGGGCTTCCTTGAGAGTAGTATTCCAGTCTTCAGCAGAAGCCTCCCACCCAATGACGACCCCTTTACCGCCGTATTCGTCATTCGGCTTCAACACAAACCGATCACGATTTTCCGCTACGAACGGAATCAGATCTACTTCTCGACCCTCGTATAAAGTCTTGCGTTCGGCAATGCGCCGTGTCCAGGGGATATGGGCATTGATGGCACGCAGTTGGTCATTATTGAACAGATGGTTATTGCGTTCATCACTCATCAGCGCCAGACTGGCCTTTTTCGCCATTAATTTCGCGCCGAAGGAATTCGACATGAAGACCTTATGATCTTTAACGGCCTGTACAATCGGATTATCCATGCCCGTCTGATGAATCAGTTCACTGCACAGCACCCGCTTGTAAATCATGTCGATGCGGAAATCGTCCTTCCACAGACTGCCGTTTTTATATTCCAGCGCACGTGGGTCAGCCAGAATCACGCGCATCCCGTGACGCTCGAAATAGCGTGCGATAATGACATGCTCGTTGAGCGTCGGGACATGACCCCAATCCACAATCGCTATTTGGGGCATATTTTGTCCGCCCCATTCGCGATAGCCACGCATCAGCACTGCCAGCAGTTTGCCGAGCATCGGCATGGTCTGGATGGCATAATCCTTCAGGAAACGCTTCATTGGCTCCAGTGTCATGAACAATTCCGACAGCACATCCTCATAACCCATTCCAGCAGGTGTTTCCGCGTTATATTCGACAAAGCGCAGGCTGCGTTCCGCTGTCACAAAGAAGGAATCCAGACGCGATGTTGTCCAGGGAACCGCAGTGCCGATGTCCACATTGAACAGATTTTCCTCATAGGGTTCCAGATCAAGCTGTGCCCGTAAATCGGCATCAACCATGCAAGCCTGATGCGCTCTGCTGAAGGCGCTCAACAGTACCTCTGTTTCGCTTTTGAGATACTGCCATTGGTCAGCTAAATAAAAATGGGGACGGATGACGGTGCAGAGTGGACGGTCTCCGAAATAGAGGCCGAGAGGTTTCAAACGCGCATAGAGATCGGCGCTGGTATCGGCTGCGAGCTGGTCATCCAGCATATCATGATAGCGTTCGATGGCTTCCTGTGGCATAGGCTACTTGGCCTCTTTTTTCGACAGCTTGCTCCAATAATAGCGGTCACGGGTGGCCTCATTGGATTTCGCCAGACGGATGCACATATCCGCCATGTGTTTAACCATCCAGTCGAAATGCTTCCGCCCCAGCGAATTGACATCCATATCGGGCGCTGGGTTCATGAAGTCAATAGCGTAAGGCACACCATCTTTAATGGCGAATTCGGCGGTATTCATGTCATAGCCGAAAGCCTGTACCAGTGTCCTGGAATCTTTCACCAGACGGTCATGCAGTTCGGGCGAGAAATCGTGATTTTCGTGATATTTGCGCTCCTTCGGGTCGTATTTCATCACATAGATTTCGTCCTGACCCAGACACATGCAGCGGGCATAATTGTCCCATTCGATGAATTCCTGCAAAATCATCGTTAGCAGGCCGCTCTGGTTATAGCGCCAAATCAGTTCTTCAATTGAATGAACGACATATACTTCTTTCCAGCCGCCGCCGTGAGCATCTTTGAGTACGCAGGGTGTACCGCCTACGGATTCAACGAGTTTGACCCAATCCATGGGGTACTTCAGGTTGCGCAGGCTTTCAGTATGGACAATACCAGGGACATAATCTTTGTTCGGTATGGCGACGGTACGCGGTGAAACTACGCCCAGCTTGTCAGCCAGTGATGCCCCAAAGAACTTATCATCGGCTGTCCACATGAACGGATCGTTGATGACTTTAGCCCCTTGCAATGCGGCATTTTTCAGATAAGAACGGTAATACGGGACTTCGTGCGAGATGCGGTCAACAATCACGCGGTATTCACAGGGTTCATTCATCATCGTGCCGCCGATAGTGACATACTCGGCGATTACGCCCTCATCGCGTGTATTGACTTCCTCGATGAACGCGGGCGGCCACGACCATTCACGCCCGACAAACAGACCGACCTTCAGGGGCTTGTTGGTCTTTTTAGCTGCCATGAATAATGCTCCTAAACAATTACATGTAATTTCAAAATTATACACAGGGGAGGTGGGGGTCTACAAATTCCCACCGATAGTTACCGTATTAGTCATGTCCATTGATGTAAAGCTGCATCATCTGCTGCCAGTAAGGCCAGTCGTGCGACCATCCATCCCATTCCCGCAGCGCATTACCGATGCCTTTGCTCCACAGGAGTCCGGAAAATGAGCGCGCACTGTGGATAAGTTGGTCATCACGCCCGGTTGCCATGATGATGTCGATATGCCGGAGTTGATCGAGTCGATAGGGATCATGTTCGTTGGCAATGAATTCCGCCGGATTTTGGTGATAGACTGTGCCATCCGAGAAGCCGCCCGTGAAGCGGCGAATATCAAACAAACCACTTAAAGCGATAATTCGATCTACTTTGTCGGGGTGTTTCAGGCCGAATGACATGGCGTGAAATGCGCCAAAACTTGCGCCAGCCGTCATTAAAAATGGGTTTGAATTCTTGCTAGCCATGAGCGGCAGCACTTCATGATAGAGGTAATCGTCATACTGCTGGTGGCGATAGGCTCGTGCGCCGGGATGCAGGCCATAGTTATACCAGCTTTCGGCATCCACGCTGTCCACGCAGGTGATTTGCAGCCAACCATTTTCGAGCTGTGCGCCAAGGGTGTTCATCATCCCGCGATCTTCCCACTCATAATATTTTCCCTTTGAGGTGGGGAAGACCAGCATACGTGCCCCGGCATGACCGAAAACGAGCAGTTCCATATCGCGGTTGAGTGATGGGCTGTACCAGCGGTGATATTCACGGTTCATAGGGGTACGCACTCATTTCCGATGGATTAACCGTTGAAACAATAGTGTTTCTCAGGCAAGACAGGTTATTGGGAAACTGCCTTCTTGAGCGCTTCGGCTGCATTCAGAATACCCGCACCTTGCTGTTCAATTGGTGCGTGGGGAAGCGGCGTGGCAGTAGTCGCCAGAATAGCGCGGATTTGTTTGGGTGTCAAACGGGGGTTTGCTTCCAGTAACTGCGCGATGACTGAACTTACGATGGGTGCGGCAACCGATGTTCCGTCAACATGCTGGTGGTGTCCATCAATGATCTTATGGGCGTGGATACGCTGTTGCAGCATGGCGTAGAGATGATCGTCAGCCTGTAGAGCGGGTTGTGAGGACAAACCGAGTTCAGTGTGACCCTTTTCCAAAAGATGCTGAATATGCTGCTCATGGGGATTATGCAGCAGGGGAGCTAACCAATAGGCCTCCCGTTCAACTGTCGAACCCGGCATAATGGGTGAGGCAATCCATGCTGCTGGCGCTAAGACTTCCGGTTTTGCTGCGCCGTCGTAAGAGTTGCCGTAGTTGTGGTTATACAACTTCCATAGCGAAGAGTCGAGTGAATTCTGATCATCAATGCCGCCGACGGTAATCGCATCCGCAGCGCTGGCAGGGGGCAGGAGGAAACGGGTACCCCGGTTGCCTGCCGCTACAACTACCGTGATGCCCGCGCGGGCGAGTTTTCGAATGGCCTGATGTAATGGGTGATTTGGGTCATGGCTTACGACATCGCCACCGACAGAGATGTTCACAATCTTGACATTGAAACGGCGGTGAGTGTCAATAACCCAGCGCAGCCCCCGCAGAATATCGGTTTCCTTGATATGCCCTCTGGGTGTGCTGACTTTAACCAGCACCAGTTTCGCTTCAGATGCAATACCGCGATATTTCCCTGCTGATATGCGACCATCGCCACAGGCAATAACGCTGGTCATTTGACCATGCCAGCTTAAATCGCCCACCTCAAAATCCTGTGTTTGCTCAACAATATGGTTGGTCGATGCATCTACATGCACTAGAATGCGCTCGGCAATATCAGGGTGAGGATAAAATCCCGCGTCAATGAACGCAATCACCACGCCGCGCCCCGCATAATCACGTAGCGCGCTGGTTCGCTCTGGCGTAGTTAAAAGCTCAGCGCCGGGGCGATAAAATGGATAATTGGATGTGAATAGAGGCATTGGCATCTTTGATAACTAAACGATTTGAATGGAAAACAACTGCTGTGAATATATCTATCCTACAGCAGTTTTTCCTTACATCAACCTAATCCGATGCTAAATTTTCCTGAATATCAGTGTGTCGCCTTATCTTTGGGTGGTGCGACAGCCAGAAAATCCCCTGTAAATCGCTCTACGTAATTATCCAGAAGCTGCTGGACGCGCTTCGGGTCATCCGAAGTCACAATCATCCCGACATGATTTTTCTTATCCATGCGCCAGACAATTTCAGGGTCGTTGTAAGCGGATGTATCCGGATAGTCCTGTCGCGCCAACGAAACCAGCAGCCCACCGTAACGCTGTTGGGTCGGGGGAAGGGTATAGGATTCGCCCTTTGCCAGAGCCAGTTCGAGGCGCGCCCATTGCTCCCATAGATTGATGCCGGTTGATGCTTCAATCAAATCGGAAATATGCGCTCCACCCACACGGGCAGCACATTCCAGAAAATAAAAGCGTCCATCCTCATAGCTCTTGATATATTCCGCATGAGTCACGCCGCTTTCCTGTCCAAGTGTGGAAATGACACGCGCGTTCAATTCTTTGAGCGCTTTGGCATCCTCAGAATCGGGTGCCAGCGTGCGGGTCGTGAATATGCCGCCGCCATGTGAAACATCCAGAGGCGGACGACCATATTTCTGTGCGCTGGTAAATAGAATTTCGTTTTTCCAGATGATGCTGTCGACATGGAATACATCACCGGGGATATATTGTTCCAGCAGGAAACCGGATTGTTGATCGCCGAGGGTATCAAGACCACGCCATAAGCCTTCTGTGTCAGTGATTTTCTTAATGCCCATCGCGCCAGCTTCGGTACGCGGCTTCAGCATCCAGGGGGGAGGTACGCGGCTCATGAATTCCCGCAAGCGGTCATAATTGAAGACGGAGGTGAAATTGGGAACTGGTAAACCGCCTTCCTGTGCTTTTTGTCGCATCGAAAGTTTGTCGCGGAAAAAGCGTGTCTGAGTCTGACCCATGCCCGGCAGACGCAGGTGTTCGCGCAGGGTTGCCACATTTTCGACATCATACTCATCCAGAGGGATAATGCGGTCAATCTGGTTGCCACGAAACAAATAACTCACGGCATTGATGACATCCTGTGTCTTGGAAAGATCGGGCATCAAAAAGACTTCATCAATACTCTCACGAGGCCATTTCTCGTTTGCATGTTTTTCTTCGGTCAATAAGAGAACGCGGCTGCCTTCCTTTTTGACCTGCTGTAAAAAGCGATCCCCTTTAAAAAAACTCGCAAGGCATAGTATCGTGATGGGATGTTCTTCAGACATGTGTGACACTCCCTCGAATGTGGCGAATACCATAATGGTGGCAATCATATCACCCCGTTTCTAAACATCAAAATTGTGAACTTCCTAAACTTTTGGTTAGGAAGCTATTGACACCATTTCAGAACAGATGTAATATCCTGAATTAGTTAAGTTAATTAACTATTCTTCTCAAAAAGACCCTTTATTTTGACAACTGAATCGGGATAACACATGAATTCGGATTCCCATGAACACGCGGAAACTGACGATTTAATCGCGCGTTTCCAGGCCGTGATGGAATCGTCTTTCAAGCGGGCAGGTAAGCACCGGCTGTTTCCGGTGACGAACAAGATTTTTACGTCACTGACCATCAATCAGATTCGCGCGCTTCATATGCTGCTGCGCCAGCCGGGTATGGCACAGAAAGAATTAGCCGAACATCTGGAAGTGACACCAGCGGCTGTTTCAACGGCTGTCAAGCAGTTGGAGCGGTTGGGATTGGTTGAGCGTCGTTCGGATACTGAAGATGCGCGGCAAAAACGCATCTACTTAAGTGAGTATGGTGAGCAGGTCATCAGTGAAAATCAGGATGCGCGAAATCACGCCATAGCGCGTCTTTTGGAGACGCTTACTTTGGAAGAACGGCACATGATCGTAGAAATATTGGAAAGGGCGATGATGCGACAACAAGAATTAGACTCTACCGACCCACCTGATTCGAAATGTTGAACATGAAACTAGAGTTCAGCGTTCTACGTATTGTGTTGGGCAACGCGCTCACCTTACCCGTTTAAACTCAGTTTAAAAAGCGGCGCTAATGTGAGAAGTCGATGCGCTAACTTGGAGGAGTTCATTTCACAGTATGAAAAACTATTTGCCTGAATATCCACTACAACTGGTCACCGGACACAAGGTATAGAGAGGGAGATTACCCGTGCAGGCTCAAGCATCACAACAAGGATGGGGTCGCCGTCGAGGAGGCCCAAAAGCACCCAGCAATGGCGGATTAGGTCGTGCCATTCGTTATCTGGGCAAACAACGTCGTGTGGCGCTGGTTGCCTACGGCGCGTTACTGATTGCGACGCTGGCACAGCTCGCAGTGCCACAGCTCATTGAAAACATGATCGATACCATTACAAACGGTACTATTGCCAATCAAGTGCTGGCTAAAGCACCAGCCATTTTCCTGCCGCAAATTGCGGATAAACTGGGCAAAACGGTAGACCAGCTTAAATCCGACCAGGCCAATGCGGAAAATTTCCTGATTAGCGCGGTTCTCTTCATCGTCGTTTTCGCGGTGCTACGCGGGATTTTCTCGTTCTTGCAGGCCTACTATTCGGAAAAGACATCGCAGGGTGTGGCCTTCGATTTCCGCAATGAAATTTTCGCCAAGATTCAGCGCCTATCTTTTACCTACCACGATCAGAATCAGACCGGGCAGTTAATGATCCGCGCGACGGATGATGTTGAAAAAGTGCGTCTCTTCATCGCGCAGGGTTTGGTGATGGCAGCGCAGTCCTTCATACTGCTCATCCTCAGCCTCATCATCCTCTTCGCGACAAAATGGCAGTTGGCGCTGGTCGTCATTCCGATCCTGCCGATTGCTCTCGTGCTGTTCATGATCTTCGGCGCACTGGCACAACCGCTGTTTGCCAAAGTCCAGATGAAACTCTCGGCGATGAATACCATTTTGCAGGAATCGCTGGCGGGCATCAAAGTGGTGAAGGCTTTCGTGCGTGAACCGTATGAGCAGCAACGCTTCGATAAGGCCGCTGATGGTTTACTCGCACAGCAGCTCAGTGTGAGCCGCACCTTCGCCTTCCTGTTCCCCGTCATCTTCCTGATTATGCTGTTGGGGCAGGACGGCGTTCTGCTCTTCGGCGGCAAGCAAATTCTGGAAGGTTCTCTCACATTAGGTGAATACCAGAAATTCAGCCTCTACCTGGCTTACGTATTCTTCCCGATGGCGCAGTTGGGCTTCATTATCTCTCTGATGGCACAGGCTGGCGCTTCCGCCACCCGTATCTTCGAGATTCTGGATGCCAAGAATGATGTTACTGATAAGGAAGGCGCTGTTGACCTGCCACCCATTCAAGGGCATGTCGAATTCAAGAATGTCACTTTCCGTTATTTCGGCGGCTCCGAGCCAGTCCTGAAGGAAGTCAGCTTTGTGGCGGAACCCGGTCAGACCATTGCGCTTCTGGGTGCGACGGGCAGCGGTAAGACCTCCATCATCAACTTGATTCCGCGCTTCTATGATGCCAGTGAAGGCACAGTCCTGATTGACGGTCACAATGTCCGCGATGTCAAACTGGACAGCTTGCGTTCACAAATCGGTATCGTACTTCAGGAAACTAACCTGTTCGGCGGCACAATCCGCGACAATATCGCCTTTGGTCGTCCTGAAGCGACGATGGAAGAAGTCATCGAAGCAGCCAAAGCGGCTTCCGCTCATGATTTCATTATGAGTTTCCCCGATGGTTATGACACACCCGTTGGCGAACGTGGTACGACCCTTTCTGGCGGTCAGAAGCAGCGTGTCGCTATCGCTCGTGCTTTGCTGCTTGACCCACGTCTATTGATTCTGGATGACTCGACCAGCAGCGTCGACTTGCAGACCGAATATCACATCCAGAAAGCACTCGATAACCTGATGCATGGACGAACCAGTTTCGTTATTGCCCAGCGTATCAGCACCGTATTGAATGCCGATCAGATTTTCGTTCTGGATAAAGGTCAGGTGGTGGCACGCGGCAACCACGAAGAATTGATGGAGAACAGTGCCATCTACGCTGAGATTTACCATTCGCAATTGGTTGGTGATGTGGAAGTTGATGAAACCGCCGCCCAGCCGAATATGCAGGAGGCCTAGTAACAACTATGATGATGGGAGGTATGGATGGTGCGCGCCGCATTATGGAGCGCGATGTCATCAAGCCCAAAAACACCTTCGCTACCCTATCGCGATTCTGGATGTACTTGCGTACCCGTTGGATTGGGCTGGTCATCGTCGGAGTCCTGATGCTGGTTGTGACCTGGACGCAGGTTCTCGGCCCGGATCTGGTAGGGCAGGCGGTAGATTGCTACCTGTTCCAGGATAATCCCTTTGCGTCATTTGCTGCCATTGGTGGATCAACAGACTCATCCGCAGTTTCAACCCGTAACTGCTGGTTTGATGGTCAGGACTACAGCCAAATTACTGATGCGACTGCCCAGCGCGATGCCAAAATCGCTGGCCTGATACGGCTTGCCGGAACATTGGCACTGCTCTATGTCGCTGGTTCTGTGATGCGTGGTCTGATGTTCTATTCGATGTCATGGGCGGGGCAATACGCGCTGTGGAAGATTCGTGTGGATGTTTTCAGACATGTGAATCGCCTGTCGCTAGGCTACTATGCTGAAAATGAAGCCGGTAACATCATGAGCCGTTTCACCAATGACTCGGATACCATTCAACAGGTACTCAGCTTCGGTCTGGTCAATGTCTTCAGTGGTGCGCTGCTCATTATCTGGGTTGTGGTCAAGATGCTTCAGGCCAATGTGCCTTACGCGCTTTTGAGCCTGATTATCGTTCCATTCATGATTATCGCCACCCTCTACTTTTCCGATCAGGCGCGTAAAGCCTTCCGCAAGAGTCGGCAGGAAATTGGTAATGTCAACGCCAATTTGCAGGAAAGCATTGCGGGTGTACGTGAAGTGCAGGCGTTTAACCGCGAAGAAGAAAACATCGAGGATTTCAAACGCGCCAATGCAGCCAATCGCGATGCCAATATCCGTGCCGCTTCTTTCACCAGCGCCTTGAACCCTACACTTGAAGCGCTTGGTTATGTCGCGTTGGGTATCGTCGTGCTGGTGGGTGGTCTTTCGGTACTGCGCAATGAGCCGCTGCTGGGTACGACGGTGATTTCGCTTGGAACGGTTTTTGCCTTCCTCGGTTATGTGCAGAACTTCAATATGCCCATCCAGCAAATTGCGGTGCTCTGGGCGAATATCCAGAGCGCGATTGCGGGTGGCGAACGTATCTTCGCCTTGCTGGATGTTGCCCCGGATGTGGTCGACAAGCCCGATGCAATCGTTATGCCGGAAGTGAAAGGCACAGTTGAATTTGTGGACGCAAAAGCCGAGTACAAAGTCGGCGAACCCGTGCTGCGTGGTGTCAGTCTGAAGGCCGAACCCGGTCAAACCATCGCTATCGTTGGCCCGACGGGCGCGGGTAAAACCACTATCATCAACCTCATCCCGCGCTTCTATGATGTTTCTGGCGGTGCGGTCAAGATTGATGGCATCGATGTGCGGGATGTCACGGCTGCCAGTCTGCGTTCACAAATCGGTATTGTCTTGCAGGATACCTTCCTGTTCTCCGATACGGTTATGAACAACATCCGTTATGGCCGTCTTGAGGCAACTGATGAAGAAGTGATGGCTGCCGCTAAAATGGTCGCCGCCGATCAATTCATCGAACGCCTGCCGCAAGGCTACCAGACCGTATTGGGTGAACGAGGCAGTGGTCTCAGCCAGGGGCAGCGTCAGTTGATCGCCATCGCCCGTGTCGCGCTCATGAGTCCGCGCATCCTCATTTTGGATGAAGCGACTTCCAGCGTTGACACCCGCACCGAGCGCATCATCCAGAAAGCATTCGAAAAGCTGCTGGAGGGGCGCACCAGTTTCGTCATCGCCCACCGCCTCAGCACCATTCGCAATGCCGATCAGGTCATGCTGCTGAAGGATGGCGAAATTGTGGAGCGCGGCAATCACAACTCACTGCTGGCGAACAAGGGCGCATACTATGACCTCTATATGAGCCAGTTCCGCCGTGAGGAAGACACATCTGCACCCTCGACCAATGGTGGCTTGAAAGTCGCCCCGCAGCCATCAGGCGATTAGGAATAAATTGTCGGTAAGTAGAGACATGGTATGACCTGTCTCTACCAATGCCGGTAAGCTGGGCTAGAATGGAACAGCCGTAGGAAACAAACCCTGCGGCTGTTTTTGCTGTTATTGAAGGGGTCGCAGATGAGCCAGAAATTAGTTGAATGTATCCCGAATTTTTCCGAAGGCCGCCGGACAGAAGTGGTCGATGCGATTGTGAATGCCATTCAGTCTGTGGGCGGTGCGCGCCTTTTAGATCGTTCCAGCGATGCTGACCACAATCGTTCCGTGATTACGTTTGCTGGTACACCTGAAGGGGTAGTCGAGGCCGCCTTCGCTGGAATCCGCAAAGCTGCTGAACTAATTAACCTCGATCAGCATCAGGGTGAACATCCCCGCATGGGCGCGACGGATGTAGTTCCCTTCGTCCCGCTCGAAGGCGTTACAATGGATGAATGTGTGGCGTTGGCGAAAGCGTTGGGCAAGCGTGTTGCCGATGAACTGAATATCCCGGTTTATCTTTACGAAGCGGCTGCTACTCGCCCTGAACGTACCAATCTGGAAAACATCCGGCGTGGCGAGTATGAGCAGTTAAAAGAAGTCATCGCCACTGACCTCAATCGTGTCCCTGATTTTGGCCCCTCGAAATTAGGCACCGCTGGCGCAACCGTGATTGGTGCGCGTGCGCCGCTTATTGCCTACAACGTCTACCTCACCACCGATGATGTTGGCATCGCTAAGAAAATCGCCAGCGCGGTTCGCCATTCATCTGGCGGATTCCATCATGTCAAAGGACTGGGCTTACTGGTAGAAGGTCGCGCTCAGGTCTCCATGAATCTGACCGACTATACCCGTACCCCTATTGCCCGTGTGGTTGAAACCATCCGTCGTGAAGCCGCCCGTTATGGTGTAGCGGTTCACCATTCGGAACTCGTCGGCTTGACTCCACAGCAATCCCTTATCGATGCTGCCCGTTGGTATCTTCAGCTTGACCAGTTCAAACCCGATCAAATTCTCGAATCGCGTCTCTATGCAGCAGGTGATTCTGAACCGTCTGCTCCTGAACCGTTTGTGGAGCAATTAGCAGCAGGTACAGCCGCTCCCGGCGGGGGTTCAGCCGCCGCCTATTCCGGCGCGATGGCAGCCGCTTTAGCCGGAATGGTCGCCCGACTGACCATTGGTAAGAAAAAATACGCCGAAGTCGAAGCGCGTATGAGAGAAATCGCTGAACAGGCCGATATACTGCGTGGCAATCTGGAAAAAGCCGTCGTACAGGACGCAAAGGCCTATGAAGCCGTCATGGATGCCTACAAGCTCCCCAAAGATGCCGAACTGGAACAGAAAATTCGCTCGGAAGCCGTTGAACAGGCTATGCATGGCGCGGCAGCAGTGCCTTTGCAGGTCGTCGGTTGGGCTGTAGAGGTATTCGATTTGCTGGCGGAATTGGCGGAAAAAGCCAATGCCAATGCTATCACCGACGCGGCATCCGGTGCAGCGATGGCGCGAGCCTGTGTAACTGCGGCGGGTATGAATGTCCGCGTGAATGCAGCCAGTGTGACGGACAAATCCGCCGCAGCCCAATGGATACGTACCCTTGAAGGTCTCACAGTTCGCGCGAATGCTGCCGAGCAGCGAGTTCAGCAAGCCATCCGTGAGCGGGCGAATCTGGACATTTGATACAAAAATAGTGCTCTTAAGCCAGTTTATATTCAAACGCTGGCTATAATGAGCACTCAATATTTCTGAATCTGGTTTCGAGTCTGATGGTTGAGTGGCTTGGTTTAACTAAAAACTAATCACTAACAACTAATGACGGTTGCTAAAAATCAATCTCGAACCCGACGTTCTATAAACACTGGATAAAACATGCGGGTTATTCAATTAGATGGGGAAGGTCTGACGCTGGATGATGTGGCGGCGATTGCTGCTGCTTGGGAAAATCCGGCAGATGTAACCATCGCTATCGCTTCCGAATCATTAGAAAAAGTTCGCCGTTCGCGTGAAGCAGTCGATCAATTCCTCGCGCGTAACGAAATCATCTACGGGATTACCACTGGCTTTGGTGATTTTAAAGACCGCCTCATTCCATTAGAATCCGTGCGCCAGTTGCAGCGTAACATCGTCATGAGTCACGCCGTTGGAGTAGGGGCGCTGCTCGATCTGGCTACCGTTCGCGCATTAATCGCGATTCGCGTTCAGACACTCGTGAAGGGGTATTCTGGAGTTCGTCCTGAAGTCGTTGATACCCTCGTCGCAATGGTCAATCGCGGTGTCTATCCAGTAATTCCGACTCAGGGATCGCTTGGTGCGTCCGGTGATCTTGCCCCTCTGGCGCACATGTCATTGCCCATCATCGGCGAAGGTGAAGCATTTTTTCAGGGTGAACGACTATCCGGGGCAGAAGCCATGCACCGCGCGGGAATCCCCATCCTTGAACTACAGGCGAAAGAGGGACTCGCCCTCACCAACGGCACGACTTTTATGTGCGCAGTGGGCGCATTGACCACCATGCAAGCCAATCTGCTGGCTGATACTGCCGATATTGCTGCCGCCTTGAGCCTCGAAGCCCTGCGCGGAACCCCTGCCGCCTTTGATGCCCGCATCCATGCCATTCGCCCTCATATTGGACAGGTGACATCTGCCGATCATCTGCGGCAGTTACTACAAGGTTCGCAGTTTACCCGCGCTTTCGACCCATTAGACGTACAGGATGCTTACAGTTTGCGTTGCACCCCACAGGTTCATGGCGCTGCCCGTGATGCCATCCGTCACACCCGCGAAGTTCTGGAAGTCGAAATCAATTCCGCCAATGATAACCCGTTGATTTTTGTAGATGATGAGGGCAATACAGAGTCATTGTCCGGCGGCAATTTTCATGGTGAACCCTTAGCACTCGTCATGGATTATCTCAAATTGGGCTTGGCAGAACTTGCCAGCATTTCCGAGCGTCGCCTCGCCCGTTTAATTGATGAGAAAGTGAATCGCCGTGTACTGCCACCATTTTTGACCCGCAATGGTGGGCTGAATTCCGGCTTTATGCTCGTCCAATACACCAGCGCGGCACTGGTTTCGGAGAATAAGGTTCTCGCGCATCCTGCCAGTGTGGACAGCATTCCCTCTTCTGCCAATGCTGAAGATCATGTCTCGATGGGCGCAACCGCCGCGCGACAGGCCAGCGAAATCGCCCATAACCTGGAAAATGTGCTGGCGTTGGAATTATTTGCCGCCGCACAGGGCATTGACTTCCGCTTTGAAGCACTCGGCAAGGATGCCCGTCTGGGACAGGGGACAGCCGCCGCCTACGAACTTATTCGCTCAAAAGTGCCCTTTATCGAAGCCGATACCGTCATGTATCCCTATATTGAAACCGTCCGCGCTATGGTCGCTTCTGGTGAATTGCTCCATGCTGTTCAGGCGCGTATCGCCGCTCAATAGATCAAAAGGATTTTGTAATGTCCGCTTTACATCAACCGCGTGAAATCCGCGCCCCGCGTGGCACAACATTAACTTGTAAGAACTGGCAGATTGAAGCTGCCTTCCGCATGATTCAGAATAACCTTGACCCGGAAGTAGCCGAGCGTCCACAGGATTTGGTCGTCTACGGCGGACGCGGACAGGCCGCGCGGAATTGGGCGAGTCTGGATGCTATGCTCGATACACTTAAGAATCTAAATGAGGACGAAACGCTGCTCATTCAGTCCGGCAAGCCTGTTGTGGTATTCAAAACGCATACCGATGCCCCGCGTATGTTAATCGCCAATTCGAATCTTGTGCCGCACTGGGCAATACAGGATTACTTCGATGACCTTTCCGCTAAAGGTCTTATTATGTATGGTCAAATGACTGCCGGGTCATATATTTACATAGGAACTCAGGGCATTTTGCAAGGTACATATGAGACATTTGGTTCACTCGCTCATCAGCGTGGTTGGCCTTCTCTCAAAGGTAAATTTGTTCTGACCGCTGGCTTAGGCGGTATGGGCGGCGCACAGCCCCTTGCCGTGACCATGAACGAAGGTGTTGGATTGGTCGTTGAAATCGACCCGGCGCGTGCTCATCGTCGCCTCGAACACGGCTATGTCAATGTTGTGGTGGATGAACTCGAAGAGGCCATGACATTGGTCGAAGAGGCTGTGCGCGATGGCAAGCCACTTTCGGTTGGCCTCATCGGCAACGCAGCCGCGATTTTTCCCGAATTGGCAGCACGTGGCGTAATTCCCGATGTCGTCACTGATCAAACTCCTGCCCATGATGCTCTCTACTACGTCCCACATGATATGTCGCTGGAAGCAGCAAACAACTTGCGCGAGAATGACCCGCAGGAATATACCCGCCGCTCAATGGCTTCGATGGCACGTCATGTCGAAGCCATGCTGGCCTTCCAGCAAAAAGGCGCGGAAGTCTTCGATTACGGCAACAACCTGCGTCAACGTGCTTTCGATGCTGGAGTGAAAAATGCTTTCGATTATCCCGGTTTTGTGCCTGCTTACATCCGTCC
>JBGAGR010000024.1:0-46397 GCA_044226645.1 Aggregatilineales bacterium | reverse complement strand
ACACTACCAATCGTGCCTCGCCCCAGATTTCTCGGTCATCTCCTGAACCTGCTCAACCGCGTCAAACTGCTCTGCATCAATCGCCTTCACGGCCCGATTCACGCCAAAGGTACGTTCGGCTAACCAGTTCAGTTTTAACAGGGAATGCAGCTTCTTCGCGGCTTCATCCGACACTTCATCTCTCGTTTCCAGACTCAACCGGCCATATCAAAACCCCAACGCTGTAAGCCCGAATGCCAGACGATTTGGGAACTGGCGGGAGCCGTCGGCTTAATTCAGGGGTCATGCCGGAACCGCCCCCTTGCAGATGATCCGCCCAGGCGATGCTGCGTGCCACGCGATATTCAGTTGCCGTTCCATTGGATGGACGAGACTGCAACTGCGTATCCGATAACTTGCGCAAATAACCGAGGATTTTGGCGTGACCATCCACATAAGTCTGAATAACCTGCTCGGTAGATGATTGGCTCATCGTATCCCTCATTAATTTGGCAGCAGGATGATCTTCGCGTCCTGACGACTTTCCAGACGCTTGAACGCATCCAGCGCATTATCCAGAGCCATCCGTGCGCTCACCATCGGGCGCATATCCAGCTTGCCGGAAGCCATCATGCGAATCACATTCTGGAATGTGCCATGTCCCGCGTGTCCGAGCGAACCCGCCAACTGCACCCCCTTGACCTGATAATTCCAGCGCCATGAGCGCTTCCATCGCCTGAGCGCCCAAATGTAGTAAATGGTCGCGTTAACCGCCAGTCCTTTGGTGAGCGGAGCCAGTGTGAGACTGGGTGCGCCTGCCGCCTCCACTACAAAATCGACCCCGCGACCATAGGTGGCATCCAGCAAAAATACTGTGTCGTCCGCGCCCAGCCGGTCATGAACAGCGGTTTCACCGAGTTTAGTGGCGAATTCACGACGGCTGGGCGAAGTATCGAACACAATCACCTGCGATGCGCCTGCTGCACTGGCTAATGCGATTGCCGCCAACCCGATTGGCCCTGCGCCGAACACCACCACATACTGCTCATGGTCGGCCAGGTGGATGCGGTTGAACATGGCGGATATGAAAACGCCTGTCGGTTCAACCATCGCGCCCATCACCAACGCCTCATGCTCATCCCCAACCCGATCCGCGATTTCCTGAATGCTCCAGCAGTAACGCGCCCGAACCGGGATATACTGCGCCATCGCGCCGGGGGTGGTGAAGCCGAGTTCTTCCAGATTATCGCAGTGGTTGACATATCCTCTCCGGCAGGAGGCACACTCCCCACACCGGATTTCCTCCGCCGTGACCAGATCACCCACTTTCAGATCACGCACATTCACTGCCGACTTCGACCACCTTGCCGGAAGATTCGTGACCGAGGATGTTCGGAAAGCGTGTCAAACCGGGATAGAGGATATATCCATCCGAGGCGGCTTCGCACATATGCATATCGGAGCCATAGATGCCTACCGCTCCCACCTGAATAATCACCATCATCTTTCCGAGTCAGATTCGCTCTGCTGTCCCACATTGATATGTGCGGTTCTTCCAGACCTGCGAAACCCGCCTGAATACGATGCGTAGTCTTTTTCGTTCGGTCAATTGGATAATCCGGCTTAGGGGCAAAATCGGCGGTTAAGTCAGGGCTTTCTATATGTAACCTCCATCAAAATAATTGGTTCGGATCGCTTTTGCGCTATTCGCCGGGGCTGAATTCACATAATCTACGCTCCGCGCCACCCCAGGTTCAAACAGAATGGGTTCTGCATGAATTCGTGCGGCACTGATATATTGAGGTGATCAGACTGAACACCCTTGATTTGCAGGAGTTCCTGACGCGCATCCTCCGTGCTTGAGCGCTGGTTCACCGCCAAACCAGGCAGCGAACATGCGCGGCCATCTACGAAGAAACCCGCGCCGCCGAACATACTTCTTCCAGTCCAGATGGGCCTCAGGGCGAACGGCAGCGAGGGCTTCCTGCAGCGCCATTTCCATATCACGGATAGTATCTTTTTCGTCATGAGTGTCATAACCTCACCAAACATTTCCGCCGAATCAACGGAAGGTTGTATTCTTGTCCAAATCGCGCTATCGTTGCGGATTATATCAATCCCTTTCAGGTCAGCCGCTAACACTTGGACTAAAACGCATGCTGCGGGAATCATCCCATTGTTATTACGCCTTTGATTCACTCGGACATATTGACGAGGAAAGTCTGCGCCGTGGTGCGGGGCTGAAACTGGAAGGCGGGGCACGGCGCACCGGCGGGGGATTCGCCAGCGAAGCCCACAAATGACTGATGAAGCGCCTGCGCTGCGTGCTGAAATCGTGGCCCGACGTCAACAGTGCGGTTCCGCTGGTGATCGGTATCGCGCCTAACAGCACCGAAGCCGCTATTGAGCAGGCGAATACCTATGCCGCTTGAAAACCGGAAGCGCTCCGCTGGCACTGTTGCCCAACACCATGAATAACAACGGACGAAGCGGCGCTGGTTGACCACTACATCGTCCTCGGCAACAACTCCGAAATCCCGATTATGATTCAGCAGTCGCCGCAGATTCGGCCTATGCTCGACGGCTTCCACTGAAAGTCTGGCACAAATTTCCCGTAACAGCGCCAAAGTACGCTACTTCAAAATCGAGGGTCTGGAGTTCCGCCAAACGCATTCCATGCCCTGGGCAAGGTTACGGATGAAATCAATTATTCAGTGTATCGGCGAATCGCGCTGCGCGATGAACTGCTGTCTGGCGCGCGGCCTGTTCGTGTAGACAAAGCAACGAATTTTTCTCAAGGTATAAAGCGTGGAAGCCAACGACCATGAAAAAGTCCATGATTCTGAGCGATGTGCAGCCGTTGGTCGAAGCGGTTTACGGTTATGGTCCGCATCCCCACTGCACGCGTAAATATTTGCTGACGCGGGCTGGCATCGCACGCTATGTCACCGTGCGCCGCCTCGACTGTCCGCCCGGCAACGCATGTACTGAAAGGCGGTGGACAACAGTGAACTCGCATCGCACCTATAAAAAGATTAATCCAGAACTCGCTATTGGTCAGCAATTTATTGTGAAGGTGAAATGATGGACATCCGTACTGAAACTGTGCAGGATCTTATGGAACACCTGTTCTGAGCGGGTATTTCGCCTGCCATCGGGCGAAGGGGCAAGTTTCGGCGCAAGCCATCATCCACGGTTTTGGCCTGAACGATAATATCAAAAGTATCGCGGATCGTTTTACAATGAGGGTTATAGTGCTGGCCGTTGATCTGTTCGGGTTGCCGGACGAACCAAGTATTGTGTATGACGTGCTTTTTCAGCGGCATGTTCCTCAACTCGCCACTTGATAACGCAACATCCGTGACCTGAAAGTTTCAGCCTGCTTTCCAGGTAATCACCCGCTGGTGGACAGTGGGCAAACTGGGCGCAATCGGTTTGCATGGGCGGCAGTTTTGCGATTGCCCGCATACCGATACGCGCGCTAAATCGCCCCGTTCTATGGCACACCGCGTCCAGCAGACACAATCGCGCGTTCCTGTCCGGTAGTCGCTTCTTACCCGGAGGACGGACGAAAGCGGAACAGTCACTGGAAGCTGAACTTGCAAAAAACATGTGCCGCATGACGCAAAAATTTACCCCACGCGCGAAGCATTCCTTCTTCAATGACACACCAGCCGTAACCGCAACCCGGAAGCCTCTGCCGATGCGTGGCAGCGTACCTTAGCCTTTTTTAAATAACATACCGGGCGTTAAACGCACAATGAGCTATCTATGCAGCCCATGACACTCGCGCTGATTTTCGCTGCAACACATCGTCTTTGGAGCCATCGGTTGGCGGCGCGTTGGTGGCTATGCCGCTATGTCACTCATCGGGATCGAAACCGCTACCTCTTTCAAGCCGTCATCGCGCTGGTCAGCGAAGTCATCATGCTGGGCGTTATCGCGACCATTTGAATGTACGCGGGTGTATGGCGGCTGGTGCTGGCGGCGGCTGTCGCCACACCCTTTGGAATCGCTATGGCAGGTCTACTGATCAACATGTCGCGTTACTGCTGCTGATTTATTGTCACCGGGTTCAGCTTATACAGCCTGCTTTCGCCGCATATCCCGGAAATCAAAACCCGAACTGGGCATTCGGTTTGGCCTTCGCCGGCGGTTTACTGAGCGGCGCTATAGCTACAGGGGACCACCCGTTGCTATCTACGGCAGTTTATCGCGCTGGCCTCCGGCGAATTCAAGAGCGCGTTGCAGAGTATCTTCATCATCAACAGCACGATTGTCGTGACGATTCACACCCTCGCTGGACACGTGACCAGCAGCGTACTTGAGGGCACAGTTTTTGGTATGCCTGCGATGGTCGTCGGGTTGGTCATCGGCTGGAATCTGGAAAAGCGTGTCAATCCGGCGCAGTTCCGGAAAATGGTGCTAATTGTGCTGGTGATTATCGGCCTGCGCCTGATTATGACCAACTGGCCAAGGTGATGCGATTATTCTTCCGGATGCGGCGGAGTCTCAAGCTGCACAACAGGCGCGACAAACTGCGAGATAATGCCGTTCTGGGTGGGGGCAATACGAATAATGACCCGCTCACCAGCCTTTACGCCAAAATCCTGATGCGGGGTATTAAGCAAGGTACATTCGTAGGTAGTTTCGCTCAGACGACGTTCTAACCTGCCCCAGACCTGCTCAATTTTAAGTTCCTTACCACCGATAACAAACTTCACGTCGTCGGGGAAACCGGGCGCACGAAGTGGATGCAGCAGTTCGAGGGTACGCAGTGGCTCGACATCTTTGTTTTCATAAAATTGCAGCCACTCTGGGTTGTCTGGCAGTCCCAATTTCTTGATCTGACCGTCAGATAATGGTGTGATGCTACAGCGTGACATGACATCATGACGCATGATGAGTCCTACTTTCAGTGCCCATAAATCCACCATGACCTTTAAGCCACCGAACAGCGTCGTCTGACAAAACAACCGCACATTCATCGAAAAGCCAGCAGTATGGTCAACATAGGGATAACCAACGAGATGTTCGCCACCAGCGTTATAGTGCTGACGTTCGCCTTTCAGTACGCCCTGTTTATCGTGTACGAGAACCCAGCGATAGCCATATTGCAGATGCGGCTGTGGAGGAAAAGGAAACATACCAAACGCCTCACTTTAATTCATTCCGGTTCCTCTATCCTACGCTGTTTTCACGCCACTCGCCCACCAGAAATAGCGCCCGGTGGATTTGACCTGCGCTTCAAAACCATGTTCAGCCAATTTTTGCTGCAAGGCATCCGCTTCGTAAAACACTTTCACAATTTTATATTCGCGCCCATCATTCAGCTTGCGGGTATGGTAAATATCATCCGGGTCGTAAGCAGCATGGTTGTTAGCGCTTGAGGTCGGGTCACTCTGCGAATCAATCATGAAGACCCGTCCGCCTTTTTTGGTCGCGCGTGCCACTGTTGCCAGAAAGCCGTCGAGCTTCTCCGGCGGTACATGCGACATCCAGAACGACATGAACACCAGATCATATTCGGCTCCCGGCTGCCAGTTGAACAAATCGACCTGCTGATAGTCCACAGCAGCCTTGTTCACTTTACCCCGGTTGATTTCCATAACCTCAGCAGAAGCATCCAGCGCCGTAATGTGTTTGGCGATTTTTGCCAGTTCATATGTCCAGATACCCGTACCGCAGGCCAGTTCCAAGGCTGTATCGATCTCTCCTAACGCGGCAACCTCGCGCATCAGCACTTCAGCTTCATCGAACCACAGCTTATTGTGCGCTACACCGCGATCATAACGCCCGACACGATAAAACCATTCGTCATATTCCCCCGCTCGTGCGCGGTAGTAAGCGATTTGCTGCTGAAGCACATCTGTATCCACCATTTTAAGCCCCCTGTTTGAGATTCCCCTGCGCAAAAAATGACCAAATCGTCTCCGCAGCGTCTATGGCGTGGCACACCCGCCCGACACGCCGCTCCGGCAGATATTGTCCACCAGCCCGTTTCGACCAAGTATGTCCACCGCCCTCGATGCGATAGAAAATAACCTCGCCGCCTTCACTGCAACCCGAATAGGTGATGACATGCACCTGTGTTCCGTCCGGCGGGACAGCATCCGGCAGCGTTTGCTCGACAGGAGTCCCTTTACAGCCATTAGCCTTCACCCAGAAAGCAACCGTATCCGGTGCCGAGATCACCTCCCCTAATTCACGCCGGAACACTTTGACTGAACCGCCCTTGTAGGGCATCACAGGGTCATCTGTCCCGTTCATCATCAACAGACGTACTGGACGTGGTGGACGACATTCCCGCGCGAAATCCGGCGAAATGTTGGCGACCACAGTGGCGAATCCGGCAATTCGATCCGATAATTCACAGGCCAGCCGGAAAGTCATAAACCCGCCGTTTGATATTCCCGCCGCATAAACCCGCTTCGCATCAATGGTATATCGCCCAGCCAGATGGTCGATCAATGTAGCGATAAATTTCACATCATCCACGTCAGCGCGCATCCGGCGGCCTGATCCCCGGCGATCATTCCAGTGACGATATAAGCCATCTGGATAAACGACCATGAATCCATGTTGATCTGCCACACGGTCAAATTCGCTCATCAGGCGCATTCCCCTCCCGGTTCCAGCACCGCCATGCAGGACAATCACCAGTGGCGTGGGTCTATCGACATTTGCCGGAACATGCACCTGAAAAGTGCGCTCGTATCCATCTACCGTGATGGTTTCACGCTGCACAGCCATTTGCCGCATCGTTCTCAGCCGCCTAAACATCATTCACCCACCCTTATTACCGCCAATCTCAGCCATTTCGACACTATGCTTTATTCTGCCCCCAGATGATCGAGAATTGCTTTGCGGAGCCGCTGGTATTCTTCCTCGGTGATCAGATTCTTGTCACGCGCTTCTTTCAACTGTTCAAGTTTATGCGTCAGGTCGCCACCCTGCATAACGAAATTACCGTTTTCCATCATTGTCCCCAAACGGCCTAATGCATCCTGTATGCGCTGCGCCATTTCCGGCGAGAGATTCCCCATGTTGACCTGCTTTACTGCCTGCTGCATCCGCTCCACCATCTCCGGCGGCAAGTCTCCCATATTAACCTGCTTGCCGTCCACCGTAAAAACGGTTGCACTGCTCACCTGTTGACCAGAACTGAACGATTGAAAATCCCCAACATTGATCGGGTTTCCAAAGGGGTCAGTCGTGCTGCTGGAGGCTTTTCCGGTTGTAAAACCAACACCGCTGCCGACTGTCGCGGCATTCCTGCGACCACGCGCCATGCCAATCGGGCCGAGAATAACCAGAAGCAGCCCAAGAATAAAGGGGGCGACATATCCCAAAATGCCAATTAGAACCCCTTCACCTGTCACATCGCGCTGGTTTCCCGCTTCATCATTGCAGTAAAAGGTAAATGATTGCCCACCGCCCTCGGAGCCGTAGACATATCCGCCTAGCACCTGCGTAAAGCGTTCTCCGCGCTGGCAGATCACAGATGTCATCACATCCGCTACGAGTTTATTTTCTGGCCCGCCGATAAACAGGAACAATTCCACGAATGCCAATACCATTAAGACGATTCCCACAATCAAGCGAACCATAACAGCACCTCTTTTTGGCCTCTATTTCCCGCTCATTGTAAATCAAAAAGCGCTGCGTGAAGCCCACAACAGCGCTTGAATAGTCTTATAGTCCCGCCAATTAACCCTCGCCCAGGTAAACCTTGCGCACCATCTCATTTTTCATCAGTGCTTTGGCATCATCTTCCAGCACAACATTGCCGGTTTGCAGGACATAGCCCCGTTTGGCGACTTCCAGCGCCATCAAGGCGTTTTGTTCCACCAGTAAAATGGAGGTTCCTTTGTCGCGATTGATGCGCGTGACGGTTTCAAAAATCGTCTCAACCAGCAGCGGCGACAATCCCATCGACGGTTCATCCAGCAGCAGCAGACGCGGACGTGCCATCAACGCTCGACCAATCGCCAGCATTTGCTGCTCACCACCGGAGAGCGTCCCGGCTAACTGCTTGGCGCGGTCACGCAGACGAGGGAACAGCGTGAACACTTCTTCCATATCCACACGGATTTCCGCCGTATCATTGCGCTTATACGCACCCATCTCCAGATTATCGCGCACTGAAAGCCGGGGGAAAACGCGCCGCCCTTCCGGAGACTGCGCCATACCCCGCGCCACCAGATCATGTGCGCCAATCCCATGAATTTCCTGACCATCGAAGGTGATTTTACCCTCGCGTGGGTGCATAATCCCGCTGACAGTACGAATCGTCGTGGATTTACCCGCGCCATTCGAACCAATGAGCGTCACCACTTCGCCCTCATCGACATAAATGCTGATGCCTTTGAGCGCGTGAATATTGCCATAATAGCTGTGAATATTATCGACTTGCAGCAGGTGTTGATCAGCCATGCTTGAGTGCCTCCACCGCGCGCCGTCCCAGATAGGCTTCGATCACCCGCTCATTACGTTGAATATCAATCGGCAGCCCTTCAGCGATTTTCTTGCCATAATCCAGCACAGTAACCTTATCGGAAATCCCCATCACCACCTGCATATCATGCTCAATCAGCATAATTGTCAAATCGCGTTCTTTGGGCAGCCGACGAATAAATTCCGTCATTGAATGGGTTTCATTGGGATTCATACCCGCTGTCGGCTCATCCAGCAGCAGTAGTTTAGGATGTGTCGCCAGCGCACGGGCAATTTCCAGCCGCCGCTGCGAACCATACGGCAGGTTTTTGGCGGTATCATCTTCAAAGCCCTTCAACCCGACATACTCCAGCAGTTCCATCGCTTCCGCACGCGCCTTCGCTTCTTCTTCGCGCACATGTGGCGGACGTAAAATCGCGCCAATCCAACTGGCTTTGAGGCGGTAATTCATACCAATCAGGACATTTTCCATGACCGTCATATTATTGAAAAGCCGGATGGTCTGGAACGTGCGCCCAATGCCAATCTGCGTGAGCTTGAAGGGGCGCATTCCGCTAATCTGCCCCCCATTAAAAGTAATCGTTCCCGTCGTCGGTTTGTAATAGCCCGTTACGACATTGAAAAATGTAGTTTTACCCGCGCCATTCGGCCCAATAATGCTGGCGATGGTGTGGTTTTCCAGCACATAATCCAGTGTATCAACTGCCGTGAGACCGCCAAACGACTTACTGATCCCCCGCGCCTCAAGTAAAATATCCGCCATGCTACGCCTCCTTCGCTGCTGCAATTGGAGCTTTACGGTTGGAAGCGCCAAAAAGTCCCTGCGGACGGAAAATCATGATGAGGATAAGACCAGCGCCGAAGAACACCCAGCGCAAACTCTGCACATCGGAGTTCGGGAACACCGCCGGTAAAACCTGAGCCAGAAAAACGCCATCAAAGGTCGAAATCAGGATACCGCCCAGCAGCACACCCCACACACTGCCGATACCACTCAGGATGACGATAATCAGCAGAAAGATCGATACCTGAAAACGGAACAAATCCGGGAAAATCGCACCGAGCATCGAAGCGAAGACGGCTCCCGCCAACCCGGAAAAGGCTGCACCCAGACCAAAAGCCAGCAGTTTGGTGCGTACCGTGTTGATTCCCATAAATTCGGCAGCGGTTTCATCTTCACGGATGGCTTTCCATGCACGTCCGAGACGGGAGTCTTCCAAACGGCGAGATGTGAATAAGACAAACCCAACCAGAATAACGATCACGAAATACCAGAAATTCGGATTCACGGTAACGGCTAATCGTCCCGGCTCAGTATTAAATACCTGCTCGAAGAAGCCAAAATTCGGTTTCCCCAGCGGATTCATACCCAACGGCCCATTTGTCAGGTTGAATTTATCGATGATGACCGTCTCACCAATCCTGATGGTGATGTTATCCAGATTGCGCACCATTGTCGGGATGATTTCGCCGAAGGCCAGCGTCACAATCGCCAGATAATCACCGCGCAGGCGCAATGTCGGTGTACCAACCAGGATACCGAAGAGCGCCGCAACCACCGCGCAAATCCAGATAGCGATAAAGAAACTGGCTTGAATATTCAGTGTAGGCCAGGTCAGCACGCCAAAGGAATACGCCCCAATCGCGAAAAAGGCAGCATAGCCGAGGTCGAGCAGGCCAGCGAAACCAACGACGATATTCAGTCCCAGCGCCAGCACGACATAAATCAGGGCACGGTTAACCTGTGTTAACAAGCCGAATCCCGTAATTTGTTCCAGAAATTTAGCAAGGAACGGAACGACCACAATAGCGACAAGAACAAGACCAATTTTCCCCAACCGGGGGGTACTTGCCCATGTACGACGGATTGAACTCAGCATATTAGACCTTCTCCACGCCCTGCGTAGAGCCAAGAATACCGGACGGACGGAAAACGAGTAACAGGATCAGCATGGCAAAAATAATGATGCGCGACCATTCACCGCCGATGTACAGATCACTCATGGCTTGTACCATACCGATGATAAATGCCCCTACTACCGCACCACGTATGTTACCAATTCCACCCAGTACAGCAGCCGTAAAAGCGAATAAACCGGCCTCAAAGCCCATCAGGAAACGTCCGCTGCCGATATACAGCCCGTAAATAACACCGACACCGCCCGCTAACGCACCGCCGATAAAAAAAGTGATTGCAATAATTCGATCCACGTTGATGCCTACCATCGCCGCTGCTTCACGATCTTGGGCACAGGCACGCATGGCCTTCCCCAATTTCGTGCGTTCGACAAACAGCCATAACGCGATCATCAGTGGAATGGTGACACCCAGCAGGAGCAAATCCCGCGTGGTAAAACGCACAATCGGGCTTATATCTTTTAAAAAATTTATGTTAGGGAAATACCGGGGGTAGTTAATCTGATTCGCCCCCCACGTATAGGCAAAAATCGCCTCAAGCCCGAAGGAAATACCAACTGCCGTAATCAGGGGAGCAAGACGAGGCGCTTTACGCAGCGGTTTGTAGGCAATGCGTTCAATTGTCATGTTCAGCGTGCCAGTTAGCAGCATGGTTCCCAGCGTAACCAGCGGAAGCACAACAATCAGCCACAAGCCGGTCATCGGCTGCGGCGGACTCAACGCTTGAAAGATAGTTAGCGAAATCAGGAAACCAAAAGCAAACAAGTCACCGTGAGCGAAGTTAATCAACTCAATAATGCCGTACACCATCGTATAGCCGAGCGCAATCAGCGCCAGGTAACTGCCGATGGAAAGTCCGATGATTGCCTGCCGGATAAATGTTTGTAATTGGGGATCCATGTGCGGCCTTTACTGTAGGTCACTTATGCAAGAATTCTGAGGGTACGAACGAGTCGTACCCTCAGAATCACATTTGAAAAAATTACGGAGTCGCGCGTTCGCAGGTCGTATTCATGTCCGGCGTAATCGGCGACGGATCAGCAAAACCACCATCATTGAATGCATAACCATAGAAAGCGGCCTTGGTGTTGTCACCATTTTCATCGAAGCCGAAGGTTCCAATGATGCCTTCAAAGTCTTGGGTGTTGCGAACGGCATCCAGCACTGTCGCGCGGGTAATGCCGTCAGTGGTTTCAGAAGCAACTTCCAGACCATTCAGGGCAACCTGGGTCGCGGCATAGGCATACACTGAATACGGATCCGGTTCTTCATTGAACTGTGCTTTGTAATCGGTGTAGAAGCGAACACCTTGATCGTTGGTCAGCAAATTCGGGAGCAGACCGGGGAATGTGAAGTAAGCATTGCCGTTCATCACGTCAGCACCGCCAACCTGGTCGATCAGCGCCGGGGAGAGCAGACCATCGGGGCCATAGAACTTGATGCCTTGATCGAACAGACCTTCGTCATACATGGCCTGGATAACACGCGGGCCACCTGAATCCAGCACGAAGCCGCCGAAGATCGCCTGTGCGCCCTTCGATACTGCATCGGTCAGGAGTGAACGCGGATCAGAATCGGCTGTTTCCATGCTGGTGTGACCAAGAACTTCCATACCCAACGCTGTCGCCTGAGTTTCGAATGTCTTGGCGATACCACCACCGTAGGCCTGTGCGTCGTCAATAATATAAACCTTGTCCACACCCTGGCAGTAAGCCCAGGATGCAGCGGCTGGTCCTTGCACATCATCGGTTGCGGCAACACGGAAATAGTTCACCTGACCGCTCGGACGATAAATGTCGGGTTCGCCTTCAGCGCAGTCTGCACCGCAGGCGCGGGTCAAACCAGCATAGCTGTTAGCAGGGCTGATCTGGACAATTCCGGCTTCGTTGGTAATGGGCATACTGACTTTTGCGGCACCGCTGTTGTAGGTACCCATATAGACGATGCAGTCAGCATCGTTCACGCAGCGCTGCGCATTTTCAGCCTCAACCGTACCATCCCATGCGCCCGTAGTCGGAGAAGCGTCGTCCAGCGGGACAATTTCAAGTGTCACACCTGCCGGGCCTGCATTGTCATGGTCAGCCAGATAGTGTTGAACCGCAAGATTGACAGCGTTTTCCATACTCACACCGATAGCCTGTGACCCACCGGTCAGCGGCCAACTGGTGTAAATCTTAACCGTCTGCGTATCCTGCGCGCCTACCGAAACAGCCGTCAGGCTCAATGCCATTAAGCAAATAGCCAAAACAATCAAAGTTTTTCTTGAGCGCATAGATTTCACCCTTTCTTAGATATAGTTTCCATCCATCGAATCAAGGGGGATTTTCCCCTGAGATTCCAAGTCGAAGTACCTGACCGCTAGTTTAATAACTCGTTATGAGCGCGGACAGTATAACGCAATTTGGCTATCATGCAATAAAGGTAACAAACAAACTGCACAGATCGGAAATTGTCAGATTTTACCGACGAAATGGAGTTAGCGGATTTCCTCCACCGCCCAATGATCGCCCATCGCGCGGCGGCCTTTTGCCAATCCTTCCCCGCCGGATATTTGCTGCGTCAGATCGGCGCGCTCCAGCATTTCCGGGCGCAGTTCTACGCCCAAGCCTGCTCCTTCAGGAATGCTCAGATGCCCATCTTCAACACTGGGTGTCCATCCGCTCATAATCGGGAAGTAGGTTTTATAAAAAGCCCGTACCGACTCGACAAAATACAGATTCGGCAGATGCGCCCCCAGATGCATACAGACCGCGTGGCAAATTGGCCCCGCCACGTTATGCAGCACAATCGGCACACCGAATGCCTCCGCCATATTGGCGATTTTGCGCGTCTCGGCAATGCCACCATTCCACACCGGATCGGTCATCACGATCTGCGAAACGCCCTTCGCCAGCCAATCACGAAGCTGCCAGCGCGTCATCAACAGCTCCGAACCAATAATCGGGATGGTCGTGCTTTGTGAAACCGCTTTAATCTCATCAGGATGCATAGCAGGCAGCACGTCCTCCATGAACAGGATGTTATACGGCTCCAGCGCACGGGCAATCCGTTCGATGCTGGCGCGATTCCAGCGGAAATGGCACTCGATCCCGATTTCCATCTCCTGTCCCACCGCATCACGAATCTGCTGAACGGGAATCAAGCCCTTTTCGACATCCGGCAGGCTGATATATTGCCCAAAACTACCTTCGCTGAATTGGTCGAAAGGCCATATTTTCATGGCTTTGATGCCATCCGCCAGCAGACTTTTTGCTAATACTCCAGCATCACCATGCCACGCGGCGTAATCCTGATATGAACCGAAGCCGATACAGGTGTTGTATGTCGGAATGCGTTCGCGCGTTTTCCCGCCCAGGAGATGATACAGCGGTGCGCCATAATGCTTGCCCATAATGTCCCACAGCGCCACTTCGAAGGCTGAGAGCGCCCGTGTCTCTGCCCCCGCGTAACCGTGATACATGATGTTATCCATCACAAAGCGCCATATCCCCTCGATGTCCAGCGCATCCTGCCCCAGCACCAGCGGCGCAATCGTCCCATGCAGCGCCCCTTTCGCACCGGGGATTTTATCCACCGTCTCACCGAGTCCGATCAAGCCGCTGTCGGTATGCACCCGCACCACCATCAGGCGCGGGTATTCCACCCATTGCAGCGTTTCGATTGCCGTAATTTTCATAATTTACAAGCCTTCGTGTTTAATTTTCGCTACCCCAGATTCGCCAGAATCCGGTTGACCAACTGCTCGGCCTCGTTGATTTCCTTTTGCAGGTTATTGCCTTCCTGTTCAACCGCCTCGATACGGTTCTGGCTGGCTTCCAACTGTCCGAGCATCCGGTTACGCAGTGTCGCTTCCTGACCTGTGGCTTGCAGCGCACCCAGATTCGCTCGAATCTGTTCCTGCCGCTCGTAAAGTGACTTACGCTCGTTCGCCAGTTCGACCAGCTTAGCCTGCGCCTTCTGGATTTTCCCCAGATTTTCCAGAATATCCGCCAGTAGCTTATTGACACCTTCGTTCAGCCAGCCCTTTTGCGTAATTTCCTGCAATTTGTGCAAATCCAGCCGCCGCACTTCTTCGCTGAAGTGCGTGCGCTCACGCTGCTGTGTCACGAATTCGATTTTCCCATGCGCCGGGACATCCACTTTCCAGCGGCGTTCCGTCAGCGTTTCGACATCCGGCGGCGGCGTTTCGATCAATTCCCAACCCGTTTTGATGCGCGCTTCAATCGTCACGGTGAGCGGCTTGGCAGTCGTGTTTTCCAGCGCATAGGTCACGATGTCGATGTTATAGCGTTCGTAGATGAAATACGCGCTCTTGATGCTCAGTCCGGTAGTCGTCACCTTGCTTTGGAAGCGCTCAACCACCTTCACGCCCAATTCAACAGCGAATGGCAGATACACCTGATTGCTGTCTTTGGTGAAGGCGACTACCGCTTCCCCTTTGTACTCGCCATTTTCCACGACGGTCACAGGCCCACGCTCAAGCGTCAGCCCGGTGCTGTTATTGAACCGCAGCGCCACTACCGGATGATCCTGTAATTTCGATGCGTTATACAGTAGTTCACGCTGGTAGCTGATTTCCGAACCGACAATCGGCACCAATGCCGATTCGCCGCGCTTGACCGATACGGGCGCAGTCACAACATATTGGAAAAACTCGCCCTCGTCTTTCGTCTGTGCGGCAGCAGGCGCAGACCGAGCAATGTCCTGTGAGCGCATAGGAGCCGTTCCCGTAATCGCACGGGCATAAGCGGCGGGTGCGGGTGCTGCCGGAGGTGGAGCGGCATCTTCTCTATACAACATTGGAAGTTCATCCACATCAGCTTGAGCCATTTTCATCGCAGGCCTCGCACCCGCAAATTCCACTGGCCCCGGTGCAACACGCGCCTCATCCCTTACTGTTGGACGCATCGGAATGCGTGACGCATACAGATCATAAATGAACGAAATCGGCTGGCCTGCCACTAATGTCACCCGCACATTGTCGAGGTCTTCTTCCAGTCGGTTATCGAACAAACCCCAACCTTGCAGCAGCGCTTTGCCTCCTTCACCACCTTCTTCCGATTCTGCCACCAGGCGATAACTCACCCGCCACGTCGGGCTTGGCGCGACATAATACACCACCAGTTGATGATCGCCCTCACTTAGACGCACATTCACCGTCCGGCGCACATCTTCACTCATACTGGTGTCAAGAAAATAGCTCAGGTCATGCTCGGCCTGACTATCGAGAATCCGCAGCGCCCGAATCATCGACAGGCGATACACCCGCACCTGTCCCTCGTCACTTAGCATCGACACCATTTCATCATTCAGGCTGGCAGCCGAAGACATCGGATAGGGCGAATTATCCACGCCGATTACCCGCCCGTTGACCGTTTCCAATGTTCCCGGTGTTGTTTCAAAGATGAGTTCGGCTCGCCGTCCACGCAGCCGGGTCAGCAAATCCCGCAAACTGGCGGTATCGCTCAACCGGATTGAACTGCTGGCGAGTCGAGCATCCTTATCCATCGGTGTCTGGTAATGAATGCCTAAGACCTGCCCACCCGCCCGGTCAAACACCGCCAGACTCTTCAGCACATCATTAATCTCGTCCTGTCGGAAAGTCAGTTCTGTACCAGCACCGCTGACTTCCCCCTCCCGCACGAAAAACCCAACCCCATGCTTGTACAACACCATCTCACGAACGGGTAAAGTAGCCACATGCCCTCACTTCTCTAACTTTGCGCCTTTGCTTCTTAGCGTCTTTGCGTTAAATCTTTTTACACTATGCGCACCAGATTCACCAACTGTCCGATTCCCTCAATATCCACTTCCACCACATCACCTGCTTGCAGCGTAAAATCACTCGGCGGCACGATGCCCGTTCCGGTCATGAGTGCCACGCCGTCCGTATGTTCCATGCTGCGCCCCAGATATTGCGCCAGTTCGGGAATCGTGCGCTTAATGCGTGACGTATGCACTTCGTCTGTAAAGACCACTGGCCAGCTTGACAGATTCAGATTCGGTTGTGCATCACTGTCGCTTTCAACACCCGAATCTGGTGTCGGATTGCGCTTAATCGTCACACGAATCGTCACCGGAGGCCATTCCATCGAAGGCTTCAACAGAATCCCCGGCCCAATTGCGCAGGATGCCTTATACACCTTTGCCTGTGGCAGATACAGCGGATTTTCCCCTTCAATATCCCGGCTGCTCATATCATTGCCCGCCGTGAAGCCCACAATTTCCATCGCTGGATTGAAGACCAGCACCAGTTCCGGTTCGGGCACATTCCATTTCGCATCCTCACGAATCCCGACTCCGCCATACGGCCCAATAACCCGTGATCCACGCGACTTGAAAAATAATTCCGGGCGTTCGGCCCGGTACACACGGGCATAAATATCACCGCCATCCTGTGATTCTTCCTGACGCGCGGCGCGGCTGCGCTCATACGTCACACCCGCCGCCCACACATCCTGCTCATCGACTGGCGCTAACCAGTGCGGAACCAACGGCAGCGGTGACGAATCGAACAAACTCGCCTTAAAAACCAGATTCGCATCGGCAGCAATCGCGTCCAATCCATCAATCGCCTGCTGCACATGTCCGACACTGTGCCGCAAAAATGCACCTACCGATGGCAGATGATCGGTCACGTCGCGAACTTCATCCCCTGTGCGCAAACCGACTCGATTGCCATGCTCCGGGTGAAAAAAGCGTACTAACATTCGCTCACTCATGAATCATTTCCCTCTTTGTTCGTTTGACAGGTTAGCTTATCCCGCCGGTAAATAAAAAATTTGAAGTTCACAAAAATCCTTGAACCCCAAGCGCTTATAGACACTATATCCCATCTCTGAGGCTTGCAGGACACCCACCTTGTAACCCGCTTTCCGCCCATCCAACAGCGGTTGCAGTGTCATCGCCGCACCGATGCCCTTACCACGCGCTTCCGGCAGAGTCGCTGCTGCATAAAGTCCCGCCACGCCATGATCCACATGCAGCGCTGAGACTCCTACGGGCTTGCCATCTAATCTACCGAGATAACGCTGTTCATCCAGCCCACGCCTCAACTGCTGCTCATAAAGTGCGTCATACAGAGCGGAATCCATCTCGTTACTCACCGCCAGCGCTTCTACCCATTGACGCAGCACCGCCGCGTCTTTCACAGGCTCGATCTGAAAATGCTCAGGTACGGGTATACTATCCGGCAGTAAGCTTAACTCCATCGCCATCCCCGGTGTATATCCTCCGCCATGAAATCCATGTCGCTTCAGGTGTTCACCCAGATCAGATGGCAGCGTCCCCGGCCCTGTCCACCAGAACACGGGCAGCTTTCGGGTGGAAAACTTTTCCACAATTTCAGTAATTGTCGGCTCAATCTGATTGTGCGTCAGGCGCGCTCCGAAAACGGCGTTGAACAACGGGTGAGCTAGTCCTGTCGAAAAATACATCAAGCGGTCATCTTCAAATGTCTCAGCCCCTTCAGCCCGTCCATACTGCATCCAGAAGGAGGCCATATTACTTTCAATGGCATTGATAACCGCCTGCTTGTTAGAAAGATCATTCAATATTTCGGTCATAAAGCGTGTTGCTCAATTCAATAGATGCTTCTGTTTCCACTTCGCAATCGCGCTGTCCAGAATCGTTTTTTTGTCCGTCACGGGCACATTTTGTGGATCATCCCGCAGCGCAAAGCTGTTCACCTGAACATCGTGCCCCGCATCTTCTTTTTCTTTTATCAGAGCCAGTAAACTTTTCAGCCCGGAACCCCCCTCTACCATCAAATGACGTTCCAGTTGAGATAATATCTCTCCTATAGGCGTGGTCGGAAAAGTCAGCCGTCCCGCCGCCAGCTTGAGCTGATATTCATACTCATCCTTCAGCCAGAGTATGTCCCAACCTGTCCATATCGGGCGAATCAATTGCATAAGATTCTGGTCATGTGCCGCCCAGATTGCAACCAGCTTCTTCGTCACATTAATATGAAATCCGCCTGCTGGGAACTCCTTAGATATGTCTTGCAGAAAGGCCGTTTCCACGCCCGGATTCTGCCGCGCCATCTCAACCAGCGCTTCTCCCCGATTCAAATACCATTCCAGTTCATCACCGAGCAGATATAGACGCAGCGAACCATTTTCCAGCATCACAGTTCCAATGGTGGAAATCCAGTCACGATTCTCCGGCGCATCCAGTGATGTCACCCGATCATCCAATTCCATCGGCTTTGAAGTCACAACACTGCGCGGCACGCCCACATAATCCGCCATATCGAAAATGCCTTCATGCGCCCAGCGAATATCCCACCCTGTCCATGTCTCGTGCAGCAGTTCCAGATACGCCCGCCGCAGCCGGAGATCATATTGAATGTCCTCGCCGCCGTACAGCAAGAGTACCTGCTTTACCGTATCGACCACCACCCCACCTTCCGCCCATATATCATCCAGCCAGCCATCTTCCCTACCCACAAGGCGCTGTTGCAGGATAAACGGAATGGTGAACTGCGGCCCCCAGAAGACATCTCTCGGCAGCGTATTCGCGCACCAGTGACAGTAATACAGATGATAGCCCGTGCCATCCACTAAAACGAGATTCGCCCGTTGTCCCATAACTCCCCTTAAAGCTAAAACACACTTCGCGGCTTAAAAGCACTATAGGAATTTCTTGATATTTTTAAGAATTCTCCGCTCAATTTCTCGTGAAAATCGAGAGGGTGAATATGACCGTGCCATATAGACCCCCATTACTATTCCTCCGAAAACAAATAGTAATGGCCCTGAACTTTTCATTCCCAAAGTTAGACCTAGCCCTACAATTATGGGTAAGAGGATTGGTATTGTGTAAAGAAAGCCCCGCTTGCTTTCTCCGTCTAAAGTCGTTTTCGTCTCATTTATTCGAGTCAATACGCCGATCATTTCAAGATCAGGAAAATTACGTGCTACCCAAATGCGAAACTGAACCGTGTGTTCATCACGAGATATGAAATCAACCTTGAGTACACCTTGTACCTGTCTGACATAAAAACCCTTGTTATTTTTCCAATCTAACATGCGCAGCAAGTTACAAGCCTTTTCCAGCGAAAGCGGCAAGGTGAGATGAATTTTCGCATCATCAACAGTCATGTTGACCTTCTTGATTAGTAGCTGGCAACTTTATCAATCCTGTGGCTGTTCGCCCTTCACACTCAGACCACCGTCTACCGTATAGGTCGAACCCGTTATAAAGCTCGCCTCGTCGGATGCCAGAAACACGAATACGCTGGCGACTTCATCAATCTGACCAACGCGCCCAATTGGATGCATATCATCAAACTGCTGTCGCAGCGGTTCCGGGTGTTTCTGCGCCGCCAGAAAATCATGCAGCATGGGTGAATCAATCGTCCCCGGCGCAACCGCGTTCACCCGGATTCCCAGACGAGCATAATCCGTCGACATCGCCCGTGCTAAACCGGATAATCCCGCTTTCGTTGTCGAATACGCTGCCAATCCCGGCAGGCCGAGAATCCCGGTCACACTCGACATATGGATAATACTGCCTTTGCCCAATTCCAGCATTCCCGGAATCACCGCGCGGCACATCAAAAATGTCCCACGCAGATTCACGGCGAGGCAGCGATCAAAATCCGCCAGTGAAGTCTCATGCAGCGCCCCGGCAGGCATCACCGCTGCGTTATTCACCAGCACATTACACACGCCGAACCGTCCGCGCAGCCGCTCGACTGCCCGTTCTGCCTGTGCCTCATCGCTGATGTCCGTGCCGAGTGCAACCGCCTCACCCCCTAATGATGTAATTTCATCAACGACCAACTGACATTCATTCTCACGCAAATCCACTACACCGACTTTCGCCCCTTCTTGTGCAAACCGTTTTGCGATGCCTTTGCCAATTCCCCGTGCTGCACCTGTGACGAGGGCAACTTTGCCTTCCAATCGCATGATTAATCTCCTGCCACGCCCTTGAAGTAACTCCCGCCACCTGTTCCCAGCGATTCGCTCATCGGGCGCATCCACACCATGAACACGCGCGATTTCGGCGGCTGTGTCGCCGCGAAAACCACCGCATCCGCCACATCTTCCGCATCCTGATACAATTCAAGCATCGGGTCGCCTGGAGTACGTGTTCCATTGTAAAACCCATAGGCCGTATTCGTGCCGCCGGGAGCGATCACGCTCACCTTCACATTATTCGGATACGCCTCATAATCAATCGACTGTGCGAATCCGATTTGCGCGAACTTGGTCGAGCAGTAAATCGGCTCATTTGGCAGTCCAGCCAGACCCGCCACAGAACTGACGAAAATCACCGAGCCTGATTTGCGCTCAATCATCGCCGGGAAAAATGCTTTCGTGCATAACCACGTCGAACGCATATTGGTCGTCATAATCCAGTCATAATCTTCAGTAGTGAGCGTCGCAATTGTGCCGTTTTTCCCCACCCCGGCATTATTCACCAGAATGTCGATCTGCCCGAACTCGGCAAAAGCCGCTTTCGCCAGCCGATCAACATCCGCTTCACTACTCACATCCGCCGTGACAACCAATGCCTGTGCGCCTGTGTTCAGCGCCGCAATTTCCGCCGCCAGCGAATCCAGATCGGACTTCGTGCGCGAGGTCACGACCACATGTGCGCCCTCCTTCGCCAGCGCCAGTGAAGATGCCCGTCCGATACCCTTTCCTGCACCAGTAACAACTGCCGCTTTTCCCTGTAAACGCATTTTTCAATTTTCTCCTGAAAATAGAACTATTCGCACTCAGATGTACCTGATATTTTTTGTCCTGGCAACCTTGCTGAGAGATATTATACAAATGGCGCTTATCAAATGCTGGCGATCAAATGGTGCTAATATCAGACTGGGCATTCAAAATTCAGTTTGAGTCAATTTTGCGGAGAACGGTATGAGAAAATGGATGTTGATTTTCCTGCTGACGATCATTGCTGCTCATTCAGCTGTATTGGCTCAAACCGAAACACCCGCAGCCGTAACGGTGCGTGATCGCCTCCATAGCATCAAAAATTATGTTGTCTACTACGGCGCTGGTCACGCGGATGATCTTGCAAAATTTGACCTCGCAATCATTCAACCGGAAACGTTAACGTCCGCCGAACTAGACCAATTAAAGCGCAATAACACATTGGTGGTGGCTTATCTGAGTCTTGGAGAGGTCGAACCCTATCGCGCCTGGTTTACGGATGGTCGCTATAAAAGCGAATGGGGCTTGGGTGAGAATACAGCCTGGGGTTCAATCATGGTCGATGCCCGACAGCCCGGTTGGCAGGCGCTTATTCTCAGTACAGCCGCTGACTATCGCGCACAAGGTTTCGACGGAATTTTCATGGACACCATTGATACCGTCGATGTATACCCCGAAACTCAACCCGGTATGGTCGATTTAATTCATCAGCTTCGGCAAGCACATCCCGATTCTATTCTGGTGCAAAATCGCGGCTTTACTGTCCTCGATGAAACAGTCGAAGATATTGATGCTGTGATGTTCGAAGATTTATCGACCACCTATGATTTCGATACATCCACCTATCTACGCGCCGATAACACTGAACAGGCCGAAATGCTTCAGGGTGTGATGGATGACAAGGGTATCGTTATCCTATCGCTGGATTATGTAAAACCTGGAGATGATGAGACTGCGCGTTTGGCGGTCAAAACCGCGCAGTCCTATGGCTTTATCCCCGCTCTCGCCACCATTCTCTTGGATGACATTCAGTTTTATAGTCCCGCAACTGACACCCCTTAAGGTGTCAGCTAACAGACAAGCCGCATTATGTAGGGACACGATACATCGTGTCCGTTTCGATCCTTTTCGGTTTAGCCCTAATTGATCTCCGTCACATCCACCCAGCGCTTCTCCCGATTGCTCTTGAGCGCCGCGTCAATCACCCGCTGAATAATCGCGCCATCCTGGAAATTCGGACGCAAAGGCTTATCCTCCAGGATGCCATTAATCCACTGCCGCGCCATCAAATCCTGTGTGCGGAAGATGTCCTTATAGGTGTTATGAACCGTATCATGGCGCACTTCATCCCAGATATGCTCTGGAATCGGCAGTTCCTTAACCATTCCGTCACCCACTCGCGCCCCAGATACCTGTTGAATCGTATCCCAATCAGTGAAGCTGTAGAGCGTCCCGCCTGACCCGTGAAATTCCATATGGTGCGTCTGCCCGAACGGCGTATCCTCATAACACATCGTACTGACATGAATCACGCCCTGTGCGCCATTTTCGAATTGCAGTGTAATAATGGCAGTGTCATCGCCCTGTTCATACGGATTCCCGTCATTATCGACTTTCGGACGCTGCGTGAATGTCCCTAGCTGGCAGTAAACCCCCGTAATCGCCCCATACATCCACTGCGCGATATACATAAAATGTGAACCGATGTCGCCCACCGCTCCCGCGCCAGCCTTCCCCAGATCGAACCGCCACATGTAATTCCCATCACGTCCATAGCTGGCGTAATAACGCAGATTCAGGTGATACGGCTTGCCAATAAACCCGCTGTCGATCAATTCCTTCAGATAACGCGCTGTCGGCATGTAGCTGTAGGTGAACGGAACCAGATGCTTGATGCCTTTGGCTTTCGCCGCCTCTGCCATGCGTTTGGCCTCGCCATAATTCAATCCCAGCGGCTTCTCGCACAGTACATGCAGCCCAGCCTCAATCGCCTTCATCGTAATCGGGTAATGGCTGTCGTTCATGGTCGAAACCACGATGCCATCCACCCCGCTCTTTTCAATGAGTTCATTTGCATCCGTGAACACCTGCGGAATATCCCAGCGTTCCGCGAACTTCTGCGCATTGTCCGCATTCCGTCCGCACACCGCTACCACTTTCGCCTGTGGATGCCCCTTTAACGCAGGTAGATACATCGCATCCGCCCACCAGCTTGTCCCAATAACCCCCACTTTTATGCTCATAAATTTCTTTCCTCTGTCTTCTCTTGGTGTCTTGGCGGTAAAACTAATTCTCTGTCTTATCAATCAACTGCTGAATGAATCGCGCGTGCTGCACCGCGTCTTCTATTGACCCATAAACAGGCTTGCGATTAACCTGCACATTGTCATAAAACGCCAACAGTTCATTACGAAATGCTTCCTCATAGTTGACGATGACACGCTTCTCCCATGCCAGTTCGCCTTCATACCCCTGCACAATCACAGGTGATGGGAAATTCTTAAAATACGGACTCGGAAGCTGCATAATCACCCGGTCATGATTCCCGTAAAAGGCATATTCCTCACGGTAATCCTTCAGATGTGAAAGGAAGTGCCAATCCAGCGTACAGCGCACATCATTCGGATACTCAATCATGGCATGAATCGAAAGCCCATCGCGCCATACATTGGATGTCAGAACCCGCGTCGGCGTGCCGAGAAAGCCATGCAGCGTATAGACTTGATGAATCAGGCTCACGGTCATAATCCCGTAACCCAGCCGCAGCGCATTGTTGCCTTTCCGCGTCCCCAGCACCTCATCCACCAGTGGCTCCAATTCGCCGCCAGAGAATCCTTGAAGCTGCCCTTTTACTTGACCGTCCCACGTTCCGACATCGACGTGCCCTTCGCTGATAACTCCATTTCCTCGCCGGATACGATAGGGCGATAATCCCAACTCATTCGCCGGATGCAGCACCGTGATCCTCACGAATCCCAGATCACGCATTTTATCGACCTGCTCTTTAGCATAGCGGAAACCGGGATCATACAACTTGTGATACCCAATCTGCATAATCCGGTCAGACTGCGCTGCTTTCGCCGCCACTTCTTCGACCTCGCGCACCGTCCATGCCAGCGGTTTCTCCACAAAAATATGCTTCCCAGCCTCCAGTGAAGCGATCACGCTGTCCCGGTGTGACCCATTATGCGAAATCACCACCGAGTCCAGATCATTTCGTGCGACCAAATCCCGCCAATCGGTGTATCGATTCGTCACATGATAATGATCGCCCACCGCGTCGAGCGTCGCCTGCTGAATATCCGAAATCGCTACCAGTTCGAATTTCTCATCGTAATCCGCCAGATACGGCAGGTGCATAATCTGGGCAATCGCCCCGCACCCGATCAACCCTACCCGTAACTTTCCTGCCATTTTTCTCTCTTTTCTGCTGCTCTAAAAATGAATATCTCTCGGTGTCCTCGGATTCTCGGCGGTTCAATTTTCTTCTTCCGATGAGTAAGACTTTTTTGATTTTTAACTATCGAATTGAAACAACGAACACCCGCCGTCCAGCAGCAGTGTCGTCCCAGTCATATATTCCGTATACGGCCCCGCCAGATACACGACTGCCTGAGCGATCTCAACCGGAGTGCCCGGTTCGCCCAACGGAATCACCTTCGAGACTCGTGCAGCATACTGCGGCTCTTCGACCAATTGCCGCCCTGCCAACCCCGCTTTGACGATTCCCGGCGCAACTGCATTCACCCGAATCCCGTACACGGCTAACTCTCGCGCCATCTGCTTCATCAGCATAGTCAACCCGCCTTTGCTGGCGGTATAGGCCGTAATCTCAGGCCAGGGAATCGACGACACCCATGAACTCGTGAAAATAATCCGACCTTTCGTTTCCGCTTTCACCATGCGCAGTGCCGCCGCCTGACCAACATGAAATGATCCGGTCAGGTTCACATCCAGATGCCGCTGCCAGCTTTCCGGTGTGATCTGTAAAAACGGCGCGGATTCCACAATCCCGGCGTTCGCGCACACAATATCGAGTCCGCCAAACTGACCGATGATCGCATCTATCGCCGCATCCACCGCCGCCCGGTCAGTAATATCAACCTGCCGATACAAGACTCGCGCCTTTGCCTCCCCTCGCCCCTGCGGAGCGTCCCTTTGGGATGAGGGAGAGGGGTTGGGGGTAAGGGCATTTTCAACCCGTTCTATCCGCTCTTTCGCCTCATTCTCCCCTTTAACATCCCACATCGCTACAGACGCGCCCTCACGCGCCAGATGCAGCGCCATCTCATTTCCCAAATCGCCCGCCGCTCCCGTCACCAGCGCGACTTTTCCCATAAGCAGCATCTTTTTTCAAACTCCTTCGCACAAAAACCCATAGTTGGGTTATTATATCGCCTGTACATGAAACCAAAAACTAATAACTAATCACCAACAAACAACCATGACCACATTTACCAGCATCAATCCTCGCACCAAACAACCCGGCGATACGCACTTCCAGAATGCGACTCCCGACGAAATAGACCGCGCTGTAACTGCCGCTGCACAGGCATTCGAAGACACACGCTTGTATCCTGCTGCAAAATTGGCAGACTTTCTCGAAAAAGTAGCCGAAGAAATCAACGCCATAGGCGACAAACTGCTACAAACGGCAGATTGGGAAACCGCCCTCGGACTCCCGCGTCTGACAGGCGAACGGGGACGTACCACCGGACAGTTGCAAGCCTTTGGTAAATTGCTCCGCGAAGGCTCCTATGTCGAAGCCATCATCGACACTGCCCAACCGGATCGTCAGCCAGCCCCGCGCCCGGACATCCGCCGCATGTTATTTCCCATCGGCCCGGTAGGCGTTTTTTCCGCCAGTAATTTTCCTTTCGCCTTCGCAGTAGCCGGGGGCGATACCGCCTCAGCGTGGGCGGCAGGCTGTCCGGTCATCGTCAAAGGCCATCCCGGTCATCCCGCCACCTCGCAGTTATTTGCGGATGCGATCTACAAAGCCATCAAAGCCACTAACTTTCCGCAAGGCTGGTTTTCACTGATTCAGGGCGATACTATCGAAGTTGGGCAAACACTGGTGCAGCATCCTGCCCTCGAAGCCGTCGGATTTACCGGATCATTTCGCGGTGGACGCGCCATTTTCGATACCGCTTCTCGGCGTGAACGTCCAATTCCAGTTTATGCCGAAATGGGCAGCATCAATCCGCTGGTCATCCTCCCTGATGCAGTTAGAACTCGCGCCGAATCGCTGGCGGAAGGCTTGGTCAATTCCGTCACGCTGGGAAGCGGACAATTTTGCACCAATCCCGGCCTCATCCTCATGCTGAAAAGTGCCGAAACCAACTCTTTTATCGGGCTTGTGAAAGACAAAATGGCAGCGCGTCAGCCAGGGGTGTTGCTGAATGGACAGGTCGAACGCAATTTAGTAGCTGCCGTCGCCGGGACAGCCAGCAAAAACACCGTCCAGGCGCTGACCGGAGCAGCCTATATCGAGAGTGAAAGTTTCTGCTACGTCAACACGGTGTTGGAAACCACCAGCGCCGCTTTTATCGCTGACGCAGCCCTGCAAACTGAGCATTTCGGCCCTGTCACCCTGTTCGTGGTATGTGAATCAATCGATGATATGGAAAATGCCATCCGCGCCCTGCATGGCAACCTGACCGCCACCATTCACGCAGAAAACAGCGAACTTGAATTGGCTGGACAGTTATACGCCCTGCTGCGCGAAAAAGTCGGACGCTTAATCTGGAACGGCTTCCCGACAGGGGTCGAAGTCGTTTATGCCCAACATCACGGCGGCCCTTATCCCGCCACGACTACGCCAGCCACAACCTCAGTCGGCATGACTGCGATAAAACGCTTCCAGCGCCCGATTGCCTTCCAGAGCATCCCTGATGCACTGCTGCCCGATGCCTTGAAAAACGCCAATCCGCTCAACATCTGGCGCATCGTCAACGGTGACCTGACAAAAAACCAGTTATAACAGCAATATTGCGTGGGACACGATGTGTCGTGTCCCTTTAATACCTCAGGCGCTTTCCTTATCATCCACAAACGTCTTCACCATCAAATCTTCTACCAAACGATGGTCAGGAGTGCCGAAAAAAACGATGCGAATAGTAATGCTGCTGAGAATTACCCCACAGCAAACTTTTACGCCCATCACTGAAATTGACATTCAGGTGTGCGATCATAATCTTGTACCTTTTACCTTGTGCCTCGCTGCCTGATGGTTAGAATTTTAGAACTTGCGTTCTGGTCATTTTTGGCTAAAATATAGAAAGGGGTTTTGCCAACAATGGCGCGCAGCTTAACAACATCAACCAGGGATTTGAATCAGGAAATGGTTGTCAACCAACACCAATCATTTTTAAGGGGAACTTTCTCCTCACCATTTCAGCTCCATTTCCGCCATAAGGCCGCTCAATAATGGTGGAAAAAAAACAACCATCCGCCGCCAATATATTTCCCAGCGGTGGTGGCGGGGTGGCGAAAGCGGGAATGTGTCGGACAACAACAGCGACGACATTTCCCCTCAACTTATGTCGAGGGCGACAATATCCGACATGCATTTAGGGCTTTTACGATGGGATTGAAGACTCATGGCTGGTGGCGCATCCAGCAGCAAATAGCAGCTTACAGCGACTATACCTATCCGCCAGCGCAGCAGCAATAATATTGAGGCGGATTTTCCCTGGCGGGAACGCGGCAATTACAGCAAAGGAATGGCGGAAAATCGCGTTCGCCATCGCCGCCACCGCCATACCCATCTCCCCGTAAAACTGACTATTTCAGGGAGAGTTTTACTGCCATTCCGCCGCCATTTCTGTCTAACAATGACAAGTGGTAACTTTCTGTCGACTGATGACTGTTGACTATCGACTAGCTATCACTCATACGGAACCGGGTCAACCATCCCAACTTCCGCAAATGCTTTCAACCGTTCCGCGCATGTCGGGCATCGACCACAAGCCTTCTCATGTCCGGCGTAGCACGACCAGGTTTTCCCGTAATCCACGCCAATGTCCAGCCCGGTACGCAGAATATCGGCTTTCGAGTATTGAACAAACGGAGCCTCAATCTGAACAGGCGTTCCCCGGTTAAGCGCATAGACCACATTCAGCTTTTGCAGGAACTCCGGAGTGCAATCCCAGTAACCATAACTGTCCATTTTCTGTGCACCGTAGAATACCCGACTCGTTCCCAGACTTTCCGCGTAAGCCACCGCGAAAGCCAGGAACAGCATATTCCGGTTCGGAACATATGTCGGAGGCTGGGGATTCCCGCGCACCGTTTCAATATCAGGAATCGCCACGTCTTCCGAAACCAACGCCGACCCACTGAAAATTCCGCTGAATGGGGACAAATCGACCACGCGGAAATTCTCCAGACCGAGCATTGCCACATTCTCGCGCGCGTACTCGATTTCCTTCGCGTGCTTCTGCCCGTACACGAACGAGATCACCGCCGGATTCAGCTTTTCCGTTTTGACCAGATAATGCAGGAGGGTAACACTGTCCATCCCACCGCTTACAATCGCAATGCTGTCAACCATTGTGTTCTCCCGGCTCATCGTTCGCTGTTCACGAGCCGTAACAATGCGATTTGCTCGGAGACCAATCCCATCATCAGCAGGAATACGCCTATCGAAGCGAACAACCCGCCGAAGCCACTGAACGCATGGGACACCGCCAATCGTAGGAGGACATATCCCATCCCTGTAACCATGAAAAAAATGCTCACTGGGAGAAATATCTTGAGCGGTGTAAATAGAACAGCTAACCGAGTCACGGTAAGGAGGAACTTCGGCCCATCAGCAAAGGGGCGAATTTTGCTCTTTCCAACCCGTGCAGGCGAGGCAAACGGTTGATACTTCACCGCGTATCCCGCTCGGAAGAACGCAATCGTGATCGTCGTCGGATACGAGAAGCCGTTGGGGAGCAGATACACAAAATTCTTGGCGATATTTGCCTTCAACACGCGGAAACCGGATGTCAAATCCGGCACAGGATAGCCCACCACGTAAGAGGCATAGGTGTTAAAAATCTGGTTCGCCAGCCGTCGATGGCTCTGCGCTTCTGTCCCGGCACCTCTCGCGCCAACCACCATATCATAAGCGCCGATATGCTGGATTAGATTGGGCAGTTCCTCCGGCGGATGCTGACCGTCCGAATCCATCAGCACAATCACGTCGCCTGTCGCAGCCCGTATCCCGGACTTAATCGCGGCTCCGTTCCCGATGTTATAGGGGTGGCGTACTACACGCACCTTCGGCTGTTGGGCAGCAATTTCGCCTGTTCGGTCAGTCGAACCGTCATCGACAACCAGGATTTCATGAATGTGATCGATTTTGTTGATGCGCTCAATGATGCTCCCTATCACCATCTCTTCGTTGTACGCAGGCATCACAATCGAGATGCGCATATCACTGTTATCCGTCATAACCTAATTCCTTCAAGTCCATCATTCAGCATGGACTCTAACGTGGTTCGCTCGATTTGGGTAGATAATTCGGGTCTTTCAGCAGGTGATTTATCATATCGACAAAATACGGTGTGGGGTCAATCTTCTCGGCTAACAGATGCTCACGGCGTTTCGCCCATTCCGCTTTCAAATCAGGTATCGCCAGCAGTTCGCGGATTTTAACCAGTGCTTCTCCGCCTCCGTCGAAAAGATAAGCCAGCCCATAATTGTCCTGCAAATCTATCCAGCTTCCCGCACGAAGGGGATTCACAAAAATCGCAGGCGTACCCAGAACAGCCGCCTCGCTCAACATCGTCCCACCTTCGCCGATATACATCGTCGCGAAAGCCAGCAGGTGATGGATATGTTCAGGACGAAATTGAGTAACAAGGTGTGCAAATTCGGGGTCAACCTTGCCTTCGACAGAAAGGAGAACACGTCCATACTGCGCCAAAAGTCTCAGGAGTTCCTGTTTTTCATTGAGGGTCATACCACGTTTACCCACATCATGGGTCGCGTTCCAGCCGACGAAGCGCACCACGAAGAATGTGTCGTCGGGTTTAAGTCCCAACGGAGCCAGCACTTCCGGGTCAGGTGTAAATTCCGCCGGATGCAGATAGGCCAGTTCATGATAGGAATTGTAGCGAACGTGTCTCGACCCCAAGTCCGGTTTGAATACATCTGGTGTTGCGATGACCGAAGCAAACGGCTTGAACAGCGCATGTTGTTCCGTTGCGTGATCGGTATCCGTGACCGCGATGTACGGCTTACCCATCAACTTTGCGGGTAAACCAACTGTTGGGCTGCCCATGCTCATCATCACATCGGCCTTGAACTGCCGCGCGATTCGATTGGTTGTAAATGTCCTCAGCACCAGTTCAATCGCCAGTGCTACCTTACCCTGACGACGTTTGTAGGTCACACGATACGGCAGCTTATACTGGTCAAGCAAGTACAGAATCATCTCCCTATCGAGCGCGGAGAAAAGAATCTCGTGCCCCTCGGCTTGCAGTTGAACGGCTGCGTTACGAAATAAGTGGACATGAGCAGGATGCCCAAGATCGAACAGAATATTTGCCATAGTGTTATCGGTTTAAGCGGGTGTTTCTATCGACCCGACAGTAATTTCCAATGCAGATCGAAGCGCACCAACCACGCGCTCCTGTATTTCCGGCGTAATCTGAGGCCATAATGGCAGACTCAATACTTCAGTCGATGTCGTCTCCGCGACAGGCAGTGTACCCGCCGGATAATCATAAATCGGCAGGCGATGAATCGGTATGGGGTAGTAAATCGCCGTAGCAATTCCAGCCTCAGCCATATGCTGCTGTATCACGTCTCGTTTCCCACCAGCAAGACGAATGGTGTACTGGTGATAAGCATGTTTCGCGTAAGGCGCTTCATACGGCGTGACAATATCGGGCAGGTTTGCCAGCAAATGATTGTACCGATGAGCCGCCTGTCGCCGCGCTTCAACCCATTCACCCACATGCGGCAGTTTTACCTTGAGGATAGCCGCCTGAATCGAATCCATCCGCGAATTATATCCCACCACTTCATTGTGATATTTCTTGAGAGAGCCATGAGCGCGGAGTTTACGGGCCATTTCCGCTATAGGTGCATCGTTCGTCGTAAGCATTCCCGCATCGCCATACGCGCCGAGGTTCTTCGATGGAAAGAAGGAAAAAGCCGCGGCATCACCCACTGTACCCGCGAACTTTCCCTGATATTCCCCGCCAAACACCTGCGCCGCGTCTTCCAGCAGTTTTAACCCATACTGCTTACATAACGCCTGAATCGGTTCCAAATCAGCCGCTTGCCCAAACAGGTGAACAGGTAAAATCACCTTAGTTTGAGGCGAAATCAGGCGCTCAATCTGTCTCACATCCAGATTGAAGGTGCGTGGGTCAATATCCACAAAGCTAGGCTTCGCTCCAATGAGAGTAATCGCCTCAACCGTAGCAAAAAAGCTGAAGGGACTGGTAATCACCTCATCACCGGGCTGCACACCCAGCGCCCGTAAACCGATCACCAGCGCATCTGTACCAGAATTCATCCCAATCGCGTATTTCACACCCAGATAAGCCGCGACTTCTTCCTCGAATTCTTTAACGACCTTGCCCATAATGAACTGACCGGAGCGCAGCACTGTTTGGAAAGCCGCGTTCAACTCATCCCACAGTAAATCAACTTCCTGTGTCGTATCGAGCATCGGAATGTGATTTGTATCAGTCATGTCTTTTTCTCACTATGAAGGTATCTGTTTTTTCGTAGACCCTGCCGCACTCGGCGCAAGTCACTTCTGTCCCATCAAAGTCCAAACCCGCGCCGCACTCGCATACCCATCCCATAGGTTTAGCTGGCACACCGCCGACCAGTGCATAAGCCGAAACATCTTTCGTAACGACTGCCCCTGCTGCTATAAAAGCCCATTCTCCAATGGTCACGCCACATACAACCGTTGCGTTCGCGCCAATGCTGGCTCCATGCTTCACCCGTGTCGTGGCATAATCCGCGCTGGTATTGCGTGGAAAAGCCGAACGCGGTGTTTTGACATTGGTGAAGACCATGCTGGGGCCACAGAAAACGTAGTCTTCGAGGATTACACCTTCATAAATCGAGACATTGTTCTGGATTTTGACATGATTACCGATCACGACCTGATTTGCGACGAACACATTCTGACCTAGCGAACACTGCTCACCGATAATCGCTTTAGGCATAACGTGGCAAAAGTGCCATATTTTGGTCCCTTCACCGATTACTGCTCCGGGATCAATATAGGCTGATTCATGTGCGAAATAATTCATAGATAGAATAAGATTTAGCGAACCAGGATAGGGTGTAAAGCGGTGGGTTTTAGCGCAACTTCTGAATGACGGATGCCATAAACCAATTCGAGCGAAGGTTTAGCATCATCCAACCCAAAACCACGTCCAGCCAGAATTTCTTCATAAGCGCGGGTGTGCAGGTCGGAGAACCCTTCAGAAAATTCAACTTCCTGACCGTCAATGGTTATGGAGCGAAAAGCATAGCCCTTGGATGTGTCTGGTAAATCACTGCTGTCAACCGACAAATACCAGCTTACGTTGGCCCGTTCCAATTCGATATAGCCAGACATCTTATCGTCTTTTGCCAGGTGCAGTTCAGAAGATTCAACCGATCCAAATAACCAGATCAGCAGATCAAAAAAGTGAATACCAATATTCATCGCCAAACCACCGGACTTCTCTTTGTCGCCCTTCCACGATACGTGATACCACTGTCCGCGTCGGGTTATATAGGTCAGTACGACTTCCGGCTTTTTGCCACTCATATTAGACTGAAGTTGCTCGCGCAGCGCTATTAGTGCGGGGTGCAAACGCAATTGCAAAATGGTGTGAACCAATTTCCCAGTTTTCGCCTGCAAATCCGCCAGTGTATACAGATTTTCCGGGTTTATCACCAGCGGCTTTTCGCAAATGACATGGGCATCTATATGGAGTCCCAGCCGAATGTGGGTGTCATGCAGATAATTTGGCGAGCAAACCGTCACATACTGCGCGCGTTGTTCGACATTCTGGTAATGTAATTTTTCCAGATGACGCTCAAATCGTTCGTATGAAGTAAAAAAGTTCGCTTCAGGGAAGTAATTATCCAGGATACCAACCGAATCGTGAGGATCAAGGGCTGCGATTAAGGTATTCCCGGTGTCTTTGATAGCTCTCAGGTGTCGTGGGGCGACAAATCCAGCCGCGCCAATCATGGCAAAATATTGTGGATTGGTAACAACAGACACACTCATTACCTTCGCTTAAATGGATAGCAAACGGGGCAATTGTACCTTGAAGCCACAGGATGAGCGATACCCAATTAACTCCGAGAGGTTTGCTCTGATACAGCTTGACGAGCGGAAAGCCAACCATCAATCACGCGCAATACCACCATACCAACCACATATCCAAGCATGAACAGCAGAACCACCCTGACTGGATTGGTCACAACCACATAACGCGGTTGCACATTGACCAGCAGCGCACTAATCGCAGCGTGATTGAGCAGAATGATTCCCGCAGTAAGGAGCGGAAACCAGAAACGTCGTGCCCAGGGAATCAGCAAAATCAGCAATACCAATGCGCCATACCATAGGATAGGCTGTGGGCGACCTAAGGAGCGATAACGGAACGCAATCCCATCTACCAACGCTTGAATCCCCGGCTGATGAAACAACGGCGGACAAACCTGCTGCTCAACCCTTCGAATGTCATTTTCTAACACATCAGCAGCCAGATTATTCGTGTTATACAGCATCCACGAGCTTTCGTATATCTTGAGGGACTGTTGAACCGTAGCCTCTACATGTTGACACTGAGCTTCAACAGGAGTCGGCGAACCGCTGAACTGTTGTCCGGACAGGGATAAAAACTGGCTGAAATCCGCCAGAATGATTTGTGCATAATCAAGTGTGCGGCTCCGAATCATCTCCACATAAGCCTTATTCACCAACCGCAGAAACGCACCCTGTCCACCCGCCAAATCCATCACGCAGGTCAGGCGTTGATCAGCGCACGTCGCCCGATACTCAACCAATTGTGCCGAGGCCGCCCCATTATCCGCACTCAGGAGGTTCTGAATAAACAATGGCGATAGAACCATCGTATCATTAATATTTGTGATACGTTCCGCGGCATCGCTACTTACGGTAGAAGGTGCTAACGCATTCAAACGTGCCTCGTACAATGCATTAAAAACCAGCGATGTGATGACAAAACTTGCTGCTAGGGCTAATCCTCGCCGCCAATCGCGTGTTCCAATCAAAAACAAAATACCTAGCGGTAGATACAAATAGCGCCCAACAGTTCGGGCAATCGTCACTGCGAACAGCAGTATACCCAGCCCAATATCTCCCCACAACGTTCGCTTATCGCGCTTGCATTTGACCTGAATCAGAAACAGGCAAAAAATCGCTGCTAAGAGGAATAAATACAACGGCTCGGTTGAGGTGAAACTGTAAAGAATACCCGTCTGCGCATCGCCTGTAATGACGAGCGCACAAATGAACGCCAAGGCAGGGCTGAAACGCCGCAGTCCGATGTAATACAGCATTCCCCCAACAACGGACATTGCTAACTGAACGCCAATGAGCAGCGGAAAACTGCCGATTCCGTAATAAAAAATCGAAATCAGAACCGGATACAGTGGCACAGTGCTTGCCAGCGTTGTCGGCAAATTCTGCCCACTCAGAACTGCTGCGTGGAGGAAATAATCCAGATGATCCGCACCATTCGCCGGAGGATACGCCAACAGAAAAACAACCGCTCGTACAATTCCCAATATCAGCAGCAGCGGAATCGTGTAACGCGAGTTATAGATGACCGACAAGCGTCTTTGCAGAGCGACAAGCTGCGGCGAACGAAGCGGGGTATCCTGAAAAAGTGTAGTTAAAAATGAGGACATCAAACCGACTCAGCAATAAAATTTCGAAACATTGTGTATCGGTTATAACAGGAGTGCCTGCGGAAAGACAGGGCGAACCGAAAATAATGAGATGGCGGGTCAATCTGGAAAACCACGCCACCTCGATGTCATATATCAATCCAGATAATGCAGTTTGCCCAGCAGATCAGCGGCATTCGCCATAATGTATTTCTGCTGATCTTCCGTCAAACGCTGCTTCCACTGTCCAATGGACGATGTGAAAACCGGTTTGCCCAGATTGCGATGGTGATCCATGAGTTTATGTTCAATGGTCGTCGGCAGTTTCCAGTAATCCAGCATTTGTGGTCGGTACTCGATACCTGCAAAGGCGCTTACCTGTTGAAGCGTTTCTTCGGGCTTGGAAACCAAATCTTCATAGCGAATTTCACGGAATTGGTCAGACGGAAGTTTCTCCCCAAGTGCATGGGTTCGCTCTACAGTGGCCTTCCAGCGCTCGGTTGAATATTCCATAGAATATTTTCTTTCGATCATTGACGCAATCACGTCGCGTCCGTCCCGCAGGACATGAATATATTTCGCTTTCGGAAAAATCTTGTGTATCCAGGGAGCATACAGCGTGTGAATGGGGGAATGTTCACCCCATATTGTGGCCTCCGGGAAGGCCTGCCTCGCGTAACACTTAAAGATTTCATCGATAATTCGCGCCAGTGAGCGCTCCGCTACAGGAATTTCAATTGCGCTGGTATATGCTGGAGTGATATTAGCATTCCATACATGAAAGCTACCATGACTTTCAAATAACGCGATAATCAAACGGCACATATCGTCCCAGTCCAGATATTGAAGGGACGTAAATTTGAGAGCGGCTTTCGGGAAAACATAGGTTTCCGGCGGAATCGCAATTTGCTCTCCGGCAACCAACATGCTGCGCAACAGGGTTGTACCCGCCCGCCCTGAACTCAGCATAATCAGGGGATTACAACTCAACGAATTTGCTTTGTCAGCCAAAGGAAAGCGGCTACCAATGCGAACTCCACGCGCCAAATAAAGCATCTTTGTCGCAAGGGATACTGCCCATAAAGGCGGACAAAACTTATTAAGCCAACCCGGCTGAACATTCAATGACATTGAGTTTCCTTTAGACTTTAAATCATCACACCTACTTCTTCAGAAGCAGACGTAATATAGATTTATTCCTATCCAAATTGATTTGATGTTAATCTATAAATATCCCAAAATACAGTATCAGCTCTAGTCCCCATAACGGACACCATAATTCCCCGTTGAACAATCCAAAAAAACCGCTACCATTCAATAGATAAAAGGGGTTTTACAATAATGCCAAGTGAAGGCAAGAGTAATTTAGAACTGCGTCGCTTTGCCATCGACAATATCATCGTACTCAGCCGCATTTTTGGCATGAGTGTCTTTGCAATTATTGTCACCATGATATTGGCACAGGATTTGGGACCAGCGGGCAAAGGCACTTACGATTTAGTCATTTTGCTGACTAGTCTTGTAGGGGGCACAGTTTTTAATCTGGGGATTCCCTTCGGCAACGTCTATTATGCCGCAAACCGTCAATACGACCTGAAAACAATCGTTTCAAGCAATACCGCGCTCCTGCTTATCCTGATTCCGCTCACCCTTCTTACAGCATTTGCTGTGATCAAATTCGCGGGTGGAGTGTTATTTGGTGATGTGCCAGAGGCCATTCTGTATCTCGGCCTGCTTCTCATGCCGTTTTTCGTCTTCGATCAGACGTTGAGTAGGATTTTTAATGGGGTGCAGGACTTTCGTTCGCTTGGTATGGTGGACGTTACGCAACCCTTCACAACAGCCGTCCTAATGTTCGGTTTAGTAATAACCAATAATCTGAACGTAGTTACTGCAATTATCGCTCTGATTATTGGGTATATCCTCACCAACGCTTTGACGGTATGGCTGCTGCGTCCAAAATTGGATAGTTGGCGTGATTTCCTCCCGCGCATGAATTGGCATTATGCCAGGGATTTGATTGTCTACGGCCTCAAAATCTATGCCAACATCATATTTGGAACACTGCTTTTACGGGTTGATGTACTGCTCATTTCAAGTATCGGTGGAGGAGCTGCTTCAGTAGGAATTTATGCCGTTGCGGTAACTCTGGGTGAGCGGATTTGGACACTGGCCGGATTTACCAATATAGTGCTGCTGCCACGCATCGCTTCCTGGCAAAACGAAAATGACAAGCGTAATCAATTAACATTCTTGTCCGCGAAATACACCATCTGGATAAGCATTATAGGAGCGATTATATTGGCAATTTTTGGGCGTTGGGCGATTAATGCGCTTTTCTCAGCCCGATTCAGCAGTTCCTTTGATGCTTTGATGGCACTTCTCCCGGGTATTATGATGTATAATTTTGCCCGAATATTTAGTGTCGATTTGGTAGGCAGAGGACAAGGTGGGAGGGTTTTGCCTTATATCATACTTGCTGTTATCGTGAATATTCTTCTCAACTTCTTTCTCATACCTCGATATGACTTTATTGGTGCAGCACTCGCTTCCAGTGCTGCATACACTATATATGCACTTACTCTAATGCGGCTCTTCTTTAAAGTATCCCAGCTTCGCCTTGTCGATATGATACTGCCTGATGCCAACGATATTCGGCGTGTACGAACCCTGTTTGGCATGGTATACACGTATACGGGGAAATTATTCTCCCACTAATCCATTCTCTTTAATACTCCCTGAGTACATCCAGCTGAGGTTCCCGACATCCTATGAAACAACGATATGCCCGATTCATACGACGATCCCTAAAAACCTTAGGTATCTACGACTTCGCCTTTCGCTCGTATCACGGCATGATGGATTACTACCTACAGACGCGCTATGGAAAGACAGAAAGCATTCAGGTAAATTTGGAGGGAAAAGCTGTCACCTTCTCAACAAAGGATAATTTTTCCAAGCGCCTGTTTATGCCACAGTTCGCTAACGGAACCATGTATGAAGAGCCTGTTACTCGTCTGATTACCGAAAAAATGCTGAATTCTCACTGTTTTGCGGATGTGGGTGCCCATGTCGGCTATTACACCTGTGTAGCGTCCAAACTGATGAATAACGGCCAGATTTTCAGCTTTGAGATGGATGGCGACAATTATGCCCTGTTAATAAAGAATATCGGGCTTAATGATTATCAGAAAGTGAAAGCCGTTCAGGCAGCAGTAAGTAATACGGTTGGCACAACCGAATATGTCAAACATCGAAAAGGTTCTAGCTCTGGCTTTAGCCTTTCTTATAACCCTGAGAGAGATAGTACGCATGGCAATCTGGTGAAAGTCGAAACCATTACATTGGATAATTTCTTTAAGGAGCAAAATAGCTGGCCTGATCTCATCAAAATCGATGTTGAGGGGGCAGAATTGAAAGTGCTGCAAGGAGCAGACCAGCTTCTACAGAATGCCAACCCGATTATATTTGTAGAAGTTCACCCGGACAAACTAACCGATTTTCAGGCCACCGCTCAGGACGTAATCACCTTGCTCCTTCAGTACAATTACAAGGTTTCTGAAATCAGCAATAAAGATGGCAAAGCGACACTCGTACCACTGAATAGTAACTCCATGTTTCAGCAAAATGCCATGCTTATCGCCAATAAGTAATGCCAGATTAATCTGGTTGGCAAAGAGGCTACAATGATTGGGGCAATCGTGTCGAACTCCCATTAGCATCGTAAATACCACCTGCCGGGAAATCAAGTTTTTTGAAAGTGCATCTTTCGCTATCGGGAAAACAGGGAACACGAAACAACAGGTTTCACTACTCACAAGGATTGAATATTCTGTTGTATATGTTCCCTACCACAATACCCCTCTCAATTTGTGGCTAACAGACGTTAGTTCAGGTTTTCGAAAATCCCTGCTGCACCCTGTCCACCACCAACGCACATCGTAACCATGCCGTATTTGGAGTTCCGGCGCTTCATCTCATGGAGAAGCTGAACGGTCAATTTCGCCCCGGTGCAGCCCAGCGGATGCCCTAAAGCAATCGCACCACCGTTCACATTGACCTTTTCCGGGTTCATTTCCAGATTACGAATCACCGGGATAGCCTGAGCAGCAAACGCCTCGTTCAGTTCAATCAGGTCAATATCATCCATGCTCATGCCCGTGCGCTTTAGCAAACGCGGGACAGCATTAATCGGCCCAACTCCCATAACTTCCGGGCGGACACCCGCTACATTAAACCCGACAAAACGTGCCAATGGTTTTAATCCAAGCTGCGCAGCTTTACTCGCTTCCATCACAATCACGCCCGCCGCACCGTCGCTCAACGGACTTGAATTTCCCGCCGTCACCCGTCCACCCTGACGAAAAACGGGCTTCAGCTTTGCTAATCCTTCAACAGTCGTTTCACGGCGCAGATGTTCATCCTGATCGAGCCTCATCTGAACTGTTTGCGGCTTGCCATCCTCGCCTACCACCGTTTCTTCGATTACGAAGGGTACGATTTCCTCAGCGAACTTACCCTCGTCAGTCGCTTTCGCCGCCTTCATATGGCTCTCGTAAGCGAATTGATCCATATCTTCGCGAGTGATACCGAACTCGTCCGCTACCTGTTCCGCCGTATGTCCCATGCTCATATAGACATTGGGGTCATTTTCCGCCATATAGGGATTCGGGCTGATACGGAAACCACTCATCGGCACGAGCGACATCGTTTCCGCTCCACCTGCAATAATAACATCCGCCCCATTCGCAATAATGCGTTCCGCCGCCATCGCAATGGTTTGCAGGCCGCTGGAACAGAAACGATTCACGGTCTGTCCAGGGACCTCTACAGGCAGTCCAGCCCGCAGGGAAATCACACGGGCGAAATTCAAGCCCTGTGCGCCTTCCGGCATGGCGCAGCCCAAAATCACATCATCAATTTCCATCGGGTCGAGTTTGCCCTCGGTCTGACGCATCAATTCTTCGATGACTAACGCCGCCATATCATCTGAGCGTACATCCTTCGTCAACCCACGCTTGGCTTTCCCAACTGCTGTTCTTGATGCCGCCACAATCACTGCTTCACGCATAGCTTCTATCCTCATTAAATCACTTTATATTCAGTCAGGTGTGAAACAGTCAACTTTCGTTATAGTGAAAGCTGACCGCTAATGCCTATCCGCTAATTACGCAGCGGCTTGTTGGTTTGCAGCATGTGGCTGATACGATCCATTGTTTTTTGTTCAGCCACCAAACTCAGGAAAGCCTCACGCTCCAAATCAAGTATGAATTGTTCACTCACCCACTGTGGTTCACTCAAGGCTCCACCTGAAAGCACATAGGCTAATTTCTTGCTGATGAAGGCATCGTAGTCGGTGGCATATCCACTCAGACGGAAACCTTCAATCCCTAGCAGCATCGCCGCATAAGCATCTCGCCCGGATGCCCAGATTTTCCCCGGCTGGCGTGGCACAAAACCATCGGCTAATTCCAGAGCCGTTTTCTTGGCTTCATAGAGCAGATGCGAACGATTGAACACAATCTTGTCATCCGCGCTCAAAAAGCCCATATCTCGCGCTTCTTTGGCGCTGGTGCTCACTTTTGCTGTCGCAATCTGCTCAAAGACTTTTTGTAAGTGAGGCAGAGCATCACCGTTGGCGCTTGATTCCATAACGGGATTGACGATCCGCCGTAAGAGTTCCTTACATCCGCCGCCTGCTGGAATTAACCCAACTCCCACTTCAACCAATCCGGTATACAATTCCGCATGGGCTACCGTTTTAGTACCTGCCATAAGCAGTTCGGCGCCACCGCCTAACGCCATATTGAAAGGTGCAGTCACAACAGGCTTGGGCGCATAGCGAAACGCCTGTGTCAGATTTTGCAGTGCGCCGATCGAATTACCGAGTTGATCCATTAAGCCGCTCTGCACCGCCATCACGACCATAAAGACATTCGCGCCGATACAGAAACGTTCGCCATCATGCCCGACCACCAAAGCGTCAAAATCGCTCTTGAGTAAATCGAGCGCCTTATAGCCCATCTCCACCAGATCAGCATCAATGGCATAAGCCTGACTATGGAATTCGAGCAGACCCACTCCATCGCCCATATCGAGGACACTGGCACTGCTATTGCTGGCAACCACATGAGTTTTGTTTACCCGCAGCCCTGCGGCTGTTATAGCGCGGGGATCATCGCTGACTGGGACATAATCTTCCTGCTGAACACTGTAGAAACCCAGTTTCGCGCCAGTCGCATCGTAGGTATAGAAAGTTGAATGGCCTGTAGCCACCATTTTCTTCACCCAGTCCGAAACGGGATAGCCAGCAGCTTCGAAACTGGGAATAGTTTCAGCTACACCAATCGCGTCCCAGATTTCGAACGGCCCCATCTCATGACTGAAACCCCACTTCAGCGCGTTATCCACATTCTCAATAGTATTGGTGATTTCCGGCACACGATTGGAAGCATACGCCAGATAGAATGCATGGAGATGCCACAGGAATTTTCCAGCACGGTCATCTTCATTAATCAGCAGGCGGATACGTTCACCGAGCGGTTCAACCTTGCGATGCTTGCCAACACTGTCAAAACGCACACTCTTCGGCGCTTCATATTCAAATGTTTCTGGGTTCAACACCCAGAATTCCTTTTCGCCGCCAGCACCTTTTACCTGCTTGTAAAAGCCCTGACCACTTTTATTTCCCAACCAGCCCTTTTCCATCAGCTTATCCATGATGGCATCGGTTTTGGAATTCTTCAGCACTTCGCGTGCCGAGTCTTCAGGGATTGCGTCATACAAGTTACGCGCCACGCCCATATGAATGTCCAGCCCAACCAAATCGGTCAGACGGAATGTGGCTGTTTTCGGGCGACCAATCAGCGGCCCGGTCAGCGCGTCCACTTCTTCGACTGTGAAGCCATTCTCAACAGCGTAGTTGACCACCTGCGAACCACCTATCGACATAAAGCGATTGCCGATGAAGTTCGGACGGTCATTGCAAACCACTACACCTTTACCCAGTACGCGCGTCCCGAAATCAACCATGAACTTGACCAATTCGGGATCGGTATTTTCATTCGGAATCACTTCCAGCAGTCGCAGATGACGCGGCGGGTTAAAAAAGTGTGTTCCCATAAAACGGCGGCTGAAGTCAGCACCTAGCCCATCAGCAATCGCTTTAATCGGAATACCAGATGTATTGGAAGTAATAATCGCATCCGGGCGGACGACTTCCGCCAACTTCGCCATCAGGCTGCGTTTCACATCCAAACGCTCCACGATAACTTCAATAATCCAATCAGCATCGCTGACCATATCCAAATTGTCATCAATATTGCCGACGTGAATACGCTCAACGTCTGAGGCGGTGAAGACCTGTGGAGGGCGTGAACTTTGCAGCTTTTTCAAATTGTCAGTCACGATGGCATTGCGCTTGGCAGGTTTATCCCCCGGTTGCGTGCCTTTCGCGGGAATATCGAGCAGCGTTATATCAATCCCCACACCTGCCAGCAGGGTAGCAATCCCGCCGCCCATTGTGCCGGAACCAATCACCGCCGCTTTACGAATAGAATAAGCCATTTTGAAAAAATATCCTTTCGGTAGTTACTCAACTTGCATTCGACTGTCTGCCGCACTGCTCTACAAACAAGTCATATGCGGTCTCAATTGTGCTGGTCATCGCGTAACAGATGCCAGTTGTAGGAAACACTTTCATTAAGGTAGCCAGCAAATTTCACATAAAGTCATTCTCACTGACAAAACCGCCAAACCCCAATTATCTGGCGCAGTAGAAGTCCGACTACGAAAACGCTTCAGTGATAAATCATCCCACGTCCACTGACCATCAAACTCATCAAGGATTAGGTGTTTCCAGTCATCGAACCAACTGGCTCTTAATCCCATATTATTCGGGTTTTTGAGTAGGTATTTGGCGGCTTTGTTCAGTCGCTATAAAAGCCTGCGCCTCCTCAATGGTAGACGCAATGGTATATCTCTCCCCGAACTTCGGATAAACCTTAATAAAGGTTTTCAATAGTGTTTCCACGAAGGTATTTACACCAACAAAAACACCCATCTTCCAATTGGGAGATACACCTGCTGTGATGCTGCGCAAGTGTGTCAAAGCACCGGGCGGCACCGAGTGGTTTTTCGTCACGTCGATAATAAAGTACACGGGATGATTAACGCCCATAACCATAGCGCGACTTTCCTGCACAGCAGCGTACAAATCATCCCATGTCCAGCGCCCTACAAGCTGGTAACTGGCAATTGTTTTTTCTTCATTGAACCAGCTGACGATAATTGGCATAGCCGACCTCTTAACTCAACTCGTGTCGTGAATAACCCAGAATGCGCCGCGCGATAATGAGCGTATTGATCTGGTCTGTTCCTTCATAAATCTGGCTGATCTTGGAATCGCGCATCCATTTTTCCGCCAGCCATTCGCGGCTGTAGCCCATTGTCCCCAACAGCTCGACAGCTTTCTGCGCCGCCTGGGTTGACGCGCGTCCGGCCTTAACTTTTGCCATCGATGCTTCCAGGCTGTTATGTTTGCCTTCGTCCATCAGCGTGACGGAACGCAATGTCAGCAGATGAGCCGCCCGCATCTGAGCTTCCAGATCAAGTACATCGCGCTGAATGGCGGTCAACTTGTGATACGGCAGCCCATAAGGAATTTCTACCCCATTTTCCGCCAGTTTTTCCTTGAGGAATTCCAACGCCGCCCGTCCCACCCCTAAAGCACTGGCCGCAACAAGCGGACGACTGGCATCAAATGTTGCCATCGCGCCCTGAAAACCTTTACTATCCCGGCTGGCCTGTACCTCCGCGCTGCCGAGGATGTTATCGGCTGGAATGCGTGCATTATTGAACACGATGGAGGCCGTATCGCTGGTGCGGATGCCATGCTTGATTTCGACTTTGCCGATGCTGACACCCGGTGTTCCGGCTTCAACCACAAATGACTTGATTCCCGCTCGACCAGCGGATTTATTCACCGTCGCCCAGACAATCACCAGCCCATTTGATTCCTCAAGCGCCAATTTTCCGCTGGTGATGAAGATTTTCTCGCCATTCAGCACCCATTCGTTAGTTTCTTCGTCAAAATTAGCCGTAGTCGCCATTGCGGAGTTATCCGAACCCGCTCCCGGCTCGGTGATTGCCATAGCGCCCCACACGGGCTTATCACCTTCCGCAAAGCGTTGCAGCAGACGCAGCTTTTGCTCTGTCGTACCGACAGCTTCAATCGCCGCGCCACCGAGCGCAGGACTTGGCAGACAGAGATAAATCCCCGCATCACCCCACGCCAGTGTCTCAACTAACAGCATCAGACCGAGTAAACGGGTGCTGGGACGATTCGATTTCTTCTCACCATTTCCGCCGTTTTCGCCTTGCTGCTTCAACTTATCCAGCGTCGCTTTCTGTTGATCGCGCAGAATCGGCCACATCTGCTCGACAAACACAGTCGGGCGGGCATGTTCATTCTCATCCAGTTCACGGGCATACGGACGCATTGTGCTTTCCGCGACCCACTTAAGCATCTGCGTCTGCTGCTGAATAAATTCCGGTACGTCAAAATTGATCGTCATGTTTTACTTCCAATCGAACTCATTTCACTTTGCTAGACGATTGCTAAACCATCAAAGGTCGGGAAACCGCGCCCATTACGCAGCCAGCGTTCTGCCGGGTATTCACGGATGAAGCCATAACCACCCAATACCTGCACACCGTTATCGGTAACTTTCAGCACCATCTGATCGGCATAATGCTTCGCCAGATACGCTTCACGGGTGGCATCCTCGCCTTTATCCAGTTTTACGGCTGCTTCCCATACCAATAACCGCACACTATCGATCTCAAGCGCCATATCCGCCAGCAGGAAAGCAATCGCCTGATTTTGCGCAATAGGTTTGCCGAACTGTACTCGTTCTTTGGCATAATCCCGCGCATATTCAAACGATGCTCGTGCCACACCCACCGCCATCGCCGCCAGAGCAACACGCTTGCGATTCAAAATAGCCTCGTAATTAATGCCGACTGCGCCACCCAGTTTCGCCGCACCGTCCAATTTCACATCGTTGAACTTCACACGGTAAGTTGGAAGTGCCCGTAATCCCATTAATAGCTCACGCTTTTCAACCACCACACCCGCTGTACTTTTCTCAACCAGATACCCATCTACCTGCCCGGACTGAGAATCACGCGCGTAAACCAGAATCCACTGCGCATCTTCCGCCAGCGGCACATAGGCTTTAACTCCGTTCAATTTAAAGCCCTTACCCTCCGCCAAAACGACAGTTTTCAATTCAGGTGGGTCGAAAAACACACCCGGCTCAAGCAGTGCGGCTGTTGCCGGAACGAAATTTTCTTCGAGAAACATTGGTAGTAGTTTTTCGCGTTGTTCTGCTGTGCCAAACAAAATGACGGGGTAGGCCAGCAGTGCTGGAGCCATCACGTGCATCGCTACGGACAAATCGCCAAAAGCCAATTCTTCCGCAGCAAGTGCCCCAGTCACCGCACTTAACTCATCACCAAAACCACCTAATTCCGCCGGAATAGCGGAGGGCACAAGGCCGATTTGCCAACCTGTTTTGACTACATTCAGCGGCGGTTCGCTGGCTTCATCCGCATCATGCGCTGCCTTGCGAATATCATTCGCCGCATAGCGGTTAATTGTATCAACCAATAACTGCTGATCTTCACTAGGGGTAAACGATACCATTCTACGCTCCTCAATCATCAAGCCTTAGTCAATGAACCAGCCGCAGCGGCAGGTGTCATACGATTTTTTAAGTAACGACGCACTTTTTGCGCCTCAACCCACAACATTTGCATATTCGCGCCCACAGCCATAATCAGCGCCATAGGGATACCAATGGCGAACACCTGATTGGGGTTATCGAAATAAACCAGCGGAACAAACGAGATATAGTTGTCATTAAAGGTTATGTAGATGGGCAACCAGAAAAAGAGCGTCATCAACAGAGTCATGACCCATCCCCGCCAATTCGCCAAACTGCGCAGGACAAACCCCGATGCCAGCCCTATTCCACCCAACGCCAGGGCATTCCAGTCTTGCGGTGTGGTGTCAAGTCGTTCCAGACACCAGATATAGCTTAACCAGGCAAAAGCGCCGATCCCGATAAATAGCGCCGAACGCAAAACCACTCTGGCCGCCTTCGAGGTCAGGTAACGCTGCAAACGATGCGGCAGTTCTTCCGTCAACATCGAGAGCAACCCCAAACACAGGCCGAAAAATAATCCGAGGGCGATAGTGTAGACCACGCGCTGCGGTGCGAACAGCGTTTGACTGCGGAAGGTCGAAAATGCCCAGAACCCAATTCCTGCTAATCCGCCAAATAATCCCCACTCGAAACGAAAAATCATATCGACCCGGCGGCGATGTGCCTGGCTTTGTAAGAGAAACTCGCGCTGTAAAGTGGTTATATTCGGATCGTTAAGCAGAACTTCAAAATCATTCAGTTCCTCGCCGCGCAGTAGACTGTT
>JBGAGR010000372.1:0-5240 GCA_044226645.1 Aggregatilineales bacterium | reverse complement strand
CAATTTCCTGCGCGAACCTGCTATCATCATCAGCGCCAGTGGTATGGCGGAAACCGGACGCATTTTGCATCACCTGAAGAACAATATTGAGGACTCGCGCACAACGGTTTTGATTGTCGGCTGGCAAGCACCGGATACCCTGGGACGTAAATTGGTCGATCATCAAAAGGTGTTGAAGATTTTCGGCGAGGAATATCATAATAACGCGCAGATTGAGGTGCTGAACGGCTTCAGTGGTCACGCCGACAGTGGTGAACTGTTGGGCTGGGTCGAAGCAATGAAACGCAAACCGCGCCGGACATTTCTGGTACATGGCGAACTGGAAGCGGCTAATTCACTGGCGCGTGGCCTGCGGGATCGCTATGGGCTGCAAGTCGATATTCCCTCATGGAAACAGTCTTTTGACCTGCGCGGCGCGGATTACGAACAACCAAGTCTGGGACTGCGGCTGGAGTAAAATGCAACTGGAAATGCGAGAGTGTGGATTAAGGTATGGCTGATAACAAGGACATCTTTGGGGAAGATTGGCTGGAATGTTTGCGGGCGCATTATATGCATGTCGTTCGCGCCAGCGATAAAGTAACCCTGCCATCGCTGACGGTGGTGATGGAGCAGGCAGGCTTTAACCAGAGTGAATTGGCGGAACTGCGTGTCCGCGCGACCATGCATGTGGATACGACGGGTGCGGATTTCGTGCCCGATTTGGATGTGTATTGGAGTCGAAGCCGGTTCAGGTTCAAGGCGCGGAAGTCAAACAAAGCCCCCGCTGTAATTGAACAACCGCCACAGGTTGTGGAACCAGCGTCTGTCATAGACCTGCCGGAAACGCCTGAAGAATTGTTGATTGATGAATCGCCGCTTGACGATGAGCTTGAGCCGGAACCAGAAGCGGTTATCGAAGAAGTGCCGGAGGACGACCCCGACGCGCCGGAACAATTAAGCCTCTTTTGATAGTGACTGGTTGTATCCTCAGATAGAGATGAGGATACAATCTAGTTGAGGTCTGTTGTGAAGAAAATTCGGCGTGTAGTGTTTCTGCTGGCGCTCATTAGTCTTGTAGCAAGTGTTGTGCTGCTGATGAATATCACTGCGCCCAATCCTACAGGCAGACGTTATTCCAGCGAGGTTCCGCTGGTTGGTCGCCAGGCCAATGCACAGCAAATTGGCGCAGATGGTGAGCGTATCCTCTCGAATGATCTGCATTTGCCCAACAACAATGAGGCCGATCAACGTCAATGTATTTGTGGGAATACGTCACGTCCCAAGAATAACTCATGTGGTGTGTGTCTGGTACAGATTCCCTCTATTTCGACCTACCGGGTGCCGGATTTTGTTGGGGCAACCTTTTTTGCTGAATCCAAGAATAAAGAAGATTTGTTTTACACCGGGCGCGAAGTTGACCAGATCAACGATTATGTGATTGCTGCTCATCTGTTGCAGCGTCAATTATAGGTTTATGTTCGCGTGAATACCGATGTTGACCCGGAATTTGTCCGACTGGTGCAGTCCACTGGTGGCGATGTAGTCTATTATTTCACGATAAGCAACTACGGCGATCCGATAGACAGCGCGGCACAAAAAGGGCTGCTGCTTTCCGGCGCGATGGTTGCGGGGATGGGCTGGCTCGAATGGCGTTATCTGCGCCGCCGGGTGCGTGTTATGGTGGTGGATATACCCAGCGAAGCCTGCCCCCAGGCCACCTGTTGATCGTATCAATCGCTTGATCCGCGAAGATTTTGCGGAAAAAAGCAAAGACCGTCTGCGTGGTCAACTCCGCTATTGACGATGTATGGGGCGATGAGTGTGAGCCGCGTACTATCGTTTAGCGCTTTCAGGATAGTCACTACTGCAGAAGATTATACCTGATGGCGACGGTAAGCAGTCTTTGCCCAACTTCCAAAGCGCCATACTGGTTGTCCACACGGTTGAACCATAGACCGCTGGGATGAGCAGTGCCTACCATTATCGAAGCGGTTCCGACTTGAAATGCTGCTAATCTGTAGGCGTGGGGCTGGCTGACTTCGAAGCTGGAAGCCACCACATTTTTAAGTTCTGGATCGGTCTCTACCGGGATTTCTCCAGTTTCTTCGTGAGTCGTACATGGCAACCTCCTTATTTACTCAAGGATCTCTATTATATGACGGTTTAAGTTGCAGCAGCCTAAACGTGATTTGTTGTGAGAAAGCATTCGTGAAAATGTCATCGACGTGGGATAATTCGGTTAGAGATTCATGCTGCAAGGTACGGGGAAGGTGATGCCGATTTTGGATGATATGCACTGGATGCGGCTGGCTCTGGAAGAGGCTTTGGTGGAACATGGCGATGTGCCGATTGGCGCGCTGGCTGTCGCTAGGTGAGGGTCGTGGGCGTAACTGCCGTGAGCGCGATCAAGACCTACCGCTCACGCCGAGATGATCGCCATGCGCGAGCTTTACAGGTGGTGGGTTACCTGGCGCTTGGAAGCAGTCGCACTCTACTGCACGCTCGAACCTGTGCCATGTGTGCTGGTGCGATGGTGCTGGCACGTTTACCGAAATTGATCTATGCCACGCATGACGAAAGCAGGGGCGGGTGGTAGTATCGCGAACATCCTGCAACACCCGCCCTCAATCATCAGGTTGTGGTTCAATCTGGCCTGATGGCAGATGAATCCACTAACATCCGCGCCTTTTTTGCGGCACTTACGCGCGGACGGTCAGCGGCATTGAATTAACGCCGCCTGGGATTGATAATGCGCCCCAGCGCGATCCAGCACATGCGCCGCCAATGGCGATGAGCAAGTTGGCGATTGCCAGTTCAAGACCCGCGCCGGGTTTATTCAAACCCAGCCAACTGGCGAGGACTCCGCCCACGAATGAACCGATCAGCCCCAGAATAATATCGGACAGACAGCCTGCGTTTTTGGAACCCATGCTGCGCCGCGCTGCCGCACCAGCGATGAAACCGACGATCATCCAGCCGATGCATAGTATCGGCGACGTGAAAATCTGACCAATGAAATCCATGATTGTTTCCCTTTGAATCGTTGACTTTTTCCTCACCCACCAACGTGATAGTCTGTCTTCAGACTTTCAATATGATGCATGACATGTCCAGCCATCATAAACAACAGCGCACGAACGCTCACCGGATTATTGCTGGCAGTCCCGCGCCGGTCTATTTCCGCTTCGGTGAACGGCTTGAAGCACAGCAGGTTCGCGCGACGTTGCAGGGCGAACTCCTCCATCAAACTGCTCAAATTGCGCAGGTTGAAGTTTGTTGCCGCGACATAATCATCCTGTTCAAACCCCGGCAGCGGCTGCGATTCGCCGCGTGCAACACACAGGGCACGATAGCCAAAAATGCGCTCGGTATCGCAAACATGACCGATAACCTCTTTGATGCTCCATTCACCCGGTGCGGGACGCTGGCTGGCTTGTTCGTCCGTGACGTTATCTAATAATACGTGCAGGTCATCGGCTTGGTTATCAAAACTTTGCTGCTGTGACGCTGGATGTAGCGTCCATAATATTCAGCGTAATCCACGCGCCCCACTAGAACAAATTATATAGCTTCTTTATTTTCCAGGATATTTAATCTCCACGATTCGTGTTCGAAAATGAAATAAGCGGCAACGTTATCGAGGTTCAGATCCCTCCCTCTCGCCACCCCACATGATTGTTCATGTGGGGTTCTTTATGCAGAATATCCAGATCTGCACTCCGTCGGTGCCGCGAGGAAATTGACGTGCAGGCACGGTTTGTGTCCCCTTATCGTAGCGATAGCGCGGCGTAAATCGCTTTTAGGTATGACCGCGATGGTTGCGTGTCTTTTGGCAGGTATGGTTTTAGGACTGATTGCCGCAATTCCCGTAGCGGTTGGTTTTACTGTTGCTGCGGCTATCAATCCTGCACCGCAAAATAATCCACCCCCACAGTAAATCTTCTTTAGGATATTTTCTCCACGATTCGTGTTCCTGCTTCTGCCACAGCATTCAATAGAATATCCAGATCTGCCTCCGTCGTGCGGAAATTGACGATGCAGGCACGCAGTACCAGCCGCCCATCCAGTTCTGTGGTGGTCAGGAATGTTTTTCCCTCGCGCTGGACGATTTCGACCAGCTTTTTGTTCAGACCGTTCAAATCTTCAACCCCGTTTGGCTTATAACGGAAGCAGGTCACGCTCAACGACCCGGTGGAGATCAGTTCAAAGTCACTCCGCGTCTGAATCTTCGCCTGCAAGGTTCTCGCCAGCGTAATATCGCGGCTGATGAGTTCGCGGTAGCCTTCCACGCCGATTTGCTGCATCACCAGCCACAGCTTGAGCGCTTTAAAGCTGCGCGTCTGCTGGATACTGAATTCGCTGAACCAGGGCATCACAGCATCATCACGCAGATAAGCCGGAACGAGACTATAACTATCGCGCATGGCCTGTGCATCCCTGACCATGACACAGCCGCATTCTACAGGCATATACATCCACTTATGGGGATCAATCGCCAGACTGTCGGCACGCTCGATCCCCTTATACAGCGCGGGTTGCGCCAGAATACCCACACCACCATACGCGCCATCGACATGGAACCACAGATTTTCCGCCGCGCATAAATCAGCTAGCTCATCCAGCGGATCAATCGCACCTGTGTTGACGGTTCCGGCGCTGGCAGCGATGCACACGGGCAGCAGTCCAGCGGCACGATCCGCCCGAATTTGTTCCCTGAGCGCATCCATATTCATACGATAATTGCTGTCTACCGGGATTTTGCGCAGGTTGTCGCTGCCGAAGCCGAGGATTTCGATGGCTTTCTGGATACAGCCATGCCCCTGTGTAGAGGTGTAGATTATCATCGACGCGGATTGTCCCTGAAAGCCCTTCGCCCGAATAGCCCCACCCGTTTTGACATGCCGCATCACCCCTAGCGCAATCAGATTTGCCACACTGCCGCCGCTGGCAAGGACGGCTCCCGCGTTGGATGGAAAAGTCATGATCGTTTTCAGCCAGTTGAGAACCGCATGTTCGACATAGGTTGCAGCATGATCGCCCCCGGCTACACTCGGATTCATGCCTGCTGCTAGCAGTTCTGCCAGAACGGCCATCGGGGCAGGCGGCGAATTGACCCACGCGAAAAAACGTGGACTGGCATTGCCCATCGGATAAGGTAAAACATCCTGAGCGAAAGTGTTCAACAGTTCGCTCGGATCAGATTCCGTTTCTGGTAACGGTTGGTGCAAAAAGCGCTGTTTCAAGTCTTCCGGTACCGG
>JBGAGR010000023.1:0-46047 GCA_044226645.1 Aggregatilineales bacterium | reverse complement strand
GTACATATCTCTCAATATCACCAGCAGATAATCCCTGATCTCGCAGCGTCAGATAAATAATATAGGCCATATTCAAAGCATTTACTGAACCGATAAGGGACGAATCTACAAAACCTGCCGAGCGAATAATCATGATGAGATTCTTGAAATGATTTTCATTCATCGCACGCAGTATGCCCTCGCGCAGAGTGATAAATGTATTCTCGACAATTGCTTCTTCGTACTGCTTTGTCTCAAAATTACGTCCTGAAAGCAGCGCTACAAGATCTTGCAATCTCCCCCGCCGGAACTTCGATGTGAATGCAACCCGTAGCATATCGGTGTAGGTTGGGTCGTAAAGGTCATCATTTTCCTTCCGTAGCCACGCCATCTTGGAGAAATAATCCGTTTTTGCAAAGTCTGGATCGTTTTTCTCAATTGTGGGATAAAAATCGGGCGCAACTGCTAAGTGGCAGAAATAATCAATCGCTTTTCGAAGCGTCGTTCCGCCATAGGTCTCATTCACCGCAATCTTTGACATGGCGAAATCAGCTTGACTGAGTTCGACACCCTCTGAGTTTACCCGGATGAAAATTTCCGTCACGGTTTCGATGTCTAAATTGGAATCAAGCTCGATCAAACCCATCTGGTTATTGGTAATTTTGAGCAGTAACTCAAGATTTTTGAAAATTTCCTGCTGTGTTGTCCCTGGATTTGTCGCACAGTAGTTATTCACCATGTCAAAAAGGCTTGCGTTGGGATGAAAGAGTTCTGCAATATCAGGAATCCAAGAAACATCTTTAGCTATTGCCGAATTAAAGACCTCGAAGCGTTGTTCAATCGGATGAAAAGCAATCTTAATCCGCACATGCTCATATTCTTTGGTAACGACTTCTCGACCTAACAAAGCAGCCATCAATGCTGTTACACGCTGCTGACCATCAATGAGAATACGCTTACCGGATGAAAGGGAACCATCCTTGAGTTTTACATTTGGATTACGCCATGCGATGAGATAGCCAACGGGATAACCATGTAGTAATGAATCCAGCAGATTGCGAACTTTGGTTGGTTCCCAAACGAACGGGCGCTGAATTTCAGGGATTGCGATTTCACCATCTTTAATCCAAGTTATAAGAGTGCTAATCGGAGGTTGTTGAACAGCATACTTTTGCGTTGACATGGTTATTGAACCTTTTACCCCATACTGAGAACAGGTTTAATAGTTTTGCATTCAGGTCAAAGAAGAATCTCTTTAATTTCTGCTTTTGATCTGCTCGAAGGTCATAATCCCCCTATAAGCATCAAAATGCATAGTAAAGACGATAGCTTATTAACCCCAAATTAGTGTAGCACTAAGACTGTTGCGGGAATGCTTGATAATTCGGTTATTGTGGTTAGAAGTTTGTTTCAGAAAATACTAGCAGTATGGCAGCAAGTGGACGATCATGATGGCGGGTTCGCTCATCAGCATCGCGCCAATTATCCTCATGTTTTTCTTCGCCCAGAAGCAGTTTATTGAGGGCATCGCGCTCACGGGTGTGAAACATTGATCGCTGCTATTCGGACATTCACTGCCTTTTACTAAAATTCATAAATCCTTATTGTTGAATCGTACTTCGATGTAATAAGATGTAATTATTGAATGGAATCTGTCTGTTTGCCCGATTAGATAAGGGCTGCCTGCCATGTATGCGTCATCTGCTGAATCCCTCCACGAATCGGGTTTGCCCAACGCCCAGAAACACGCTGCCACAATCCAAAATTTGCGAACCGTGCTGGTGGTCACCAACCAACTGATGTCCTGCCCCGACGTTGATTTTATGCTGCGTCAGGCTGTCGAAGCGGCGCGCGAGGTGCTGGGTTTGGAGCGCTGCGCGATTTTTTTCGAGCGAAATGGGTATATGCACGGCACCTATGGCACCGATAGTCATGGTCAGACCACCGATGAACATGATCTCAGTTTTCCGATTGATGCGATATGGCGCGATAGACTGGAACGCCTGAAGCCGAAAGATGCCGAGTGGTTCACGATGCGCGACGATACCCACACGGAATGGGCAGGCGATCACAGAACAGAGGTGGGCAAAGGTTGGATTACGGTCACGCTGATTCCGCTGGCAGATGGCAAAATGGGATTTCTGTGCAATGATACAGCGATCAGCCACGCCCCTGTCAATGAAACCCAGCAGGAAATTGTCGCCATATTCTGTTCCCTGTTAGGGAAGATTATCGAACGTAAACAGATCGAGATTCAAATGCGGCAGGCTTTGGAACGTGAAACCGAACTCAGTGATTTGAAATCGCGCATCATCACTACCATTTCGCATGAATTCCGTACCCCGATGGCGGTTATTCAGTCGGCAACCGAATCGCTCCGGTATTATCTGGATCGGATGAGTAACGACCAGAAGGAGGAGCGCATCACGAAAATCCAGAACCAGATTCGCCGTATGACGACTCTCATGGATAACGTACTGACGATCAGCCGAGCCGAGATGATGGGGTTGACCTGCCATCCGCAGCCGATTGATGTCCCTTCCATTTGCCAGAGCGTCATTGAGGAAGTGAAACAGGCCAGCGGGGACACACACAGTCTGAATTTCACACAGGAAGGTATTGGCGACCTGTGTAATCTGGATGAAAATCTGCTGCGACCCATTCTGATGAATTTGCTCACCAACGCCGTGAAATATTCGCCACCGGGCAGTCATATCCATGTGCAGTTGGCAGGTGAAGCGCAACAGGTGACTATTCGCGTTCAGGATGAAGGCATTGGCATCCCGGAGGAAGATCAGAAAATGTTGTTTCAGGATTTCCATCGTGGTAAAAATGTGGGTGCCGCTGCTGGAACTGGATTGGGATTAGCCATCGTCAAACGCGCTGTAGAAGCACATCAGGGCAGTATCCAGTTGGAAAGCAAGGTGGGCGCAGGAACGATATTTACGGTTACTTTGCCAACGATGCTTCAAGCCATTAACTCTTAGCTGATAGCAATTAGCAAAGACAAACCGCCCATTTTGTCATCGAGAATACATCGTCATATGAACATTGTTTTACAGCTGATGGGAAACTGAACCAGACCATATGATGTAGGGGCGCAGCAGTGCTGCGCCCCTACGGGAAAATCATCTGGATTTGTTTTCGGATTTCCATAAGTCCAGGCGTTATTTCCCTTTGCGGAAGTTGGCGCTGCTTTCGCGGACGACCAGACTCGGTTCAAGGATGATGTGGTAATCAGGCGGGCGCTGGTGATTGATCTCCGCCAGCAGCAGGTCGATGACTTTGTTGGCGATGAGCGCAATGGGCTGGCGAATCGAGGTCAGTCCGATCAATTCCGCGACAGGCGTATCATCATAGCCCGTAAGGGACACATCCGTCCCGATTTCCAACCCCATCGCTTCAATATACTTTTTCGCGCCGAAGGCCATAATATCGTTGGCACAGGCAATCGCTGTCGGGCGCGGTTTGCCGGAGAGGATTTGCTCGGTAGCCTGATAGGCCTGTTCCAGCGTATTAGGCGAATGGGCAATCCAGTTATCGCGGAGGGGCAAACCCGCCGCCTGCATGGTTTCGATATAGCCCTGTGTGCGGGTATCGCCGATGCGAAAACCTTCAGGCCATGAGATCAGGCCGATGCGTTCATGCCCCTTTGAGATGAGATGCTCGATTGCCATCTGAATACCGCGTGTGCCATCCACATCGACATAGGGAAAAAATTCTCCCTCGCCATTGGCTTTACCATACGTGGCGAAAGGCACTTTGCGTTCCAGCAGATGTTTGACACGCACATCATCATAGACCACATCCGACAGCACAAATCCATCGACGCGGTTGGTGTTGATTAAGTCCTCGTAAGGCTTGATGCTGCTGCGGTTGGGCTGGGTGAAAGTCAGGATGTGATAGCCTTGATTTTCCGCACACTGCGCCAGTTCATAAAGAAACAAATCGAGCAGCGGATTACGGCGAATCGGGTCTTCCGCCACATGCCAGGAATAGCCGATCATGCGCGTTTCGTTGGCCTTGAGGTTTCGCGCGGTGGTATTGGGATGATAACCGAGATCGCGAATGGCGTTCCGCACCAACTGACGGGTAGCAGGTTTGGTCAGGGGATTATTGTTGATGACATAGGAAACCGTCGTCACGGAGACACCGGCATAGGCGGCGACATCGCGGATGGTGATATTCAACTCGTAGCTGAGCGATTCCGCCGAGGCAATCACATTGGCGCGCGTCTCGCTATCTACCTCCTCATAGCCTGTCAGAGCCTGATAGGCCGTAGCCATCGATACGTTCGCCCGTTCAGCAACGTCTTTTAAGGTCGCCACGATAGAGAGCCATCCAACTACTTTGCATGATTAGGTAACGAAAAGATCAACCTGTCCAAATTAGCATGAGTCTACACTACAGTTCCGCTTTTCGCCTAAAATCGTTTCCGCTTTGCGGAAGTGCTAGGGCGATTTGGGCTGCGGCATGACCCCGCAGAAGGGCTTCACGCCGTTCCATCCTGAATTACCATCGCCCTCAATCAGATTGAAACTGGTTCCATGACAGCTATAGATGGGCTGTTCTGTGCCGATCCCTTCTGCTGTGACGTGATCGAATGCCGCTGATCCCGGTGTCTGAATCTGAATCGCGAAGGTACCCGTTCCAGTAATTTTGACGTTACTAAACGACACGTTGGAAACACTCTTACCGGCAAACTGGATGGCTGCGTAGGTGCTGTCAATAATCGCAAGATCGCTCACGGCAATCGTGCCGGTCATGGCTGAATCCAGGGCGTAGAACCAGATGGCTCCGACACCAAAGTGCAAGGTCGGCGCGTTATTTCCGCCCCGGATAATGGTGTTCCGCGCGATGGTGGTTGTGCCGTTCAAGGGAACGGATTTGAAGCGGTTGCCGACATGGATGCCGCCGCCTTCAGTCAAGGTATCGGAAACGACATTATCGACGATGGTGTTATCCGCACCGCCATAGATGGCGATGTTGTTGGCGAGAATGGGGAGCTGCACGGTATTGAACCGGATTACATTTTCTGTATCAGGCAGTTCATCTGACCACAGCGCCAACCCGTCATCGCCTGTGTTGCGGATGACCGACTGCTCGATAATGACGCTGCTAATCCCTTTGTGGAGATTGATTCCATCGGCGGTGACATTGCGGATACGAACCCCTGTAATGGTCAGGTCGCTGAAAGGGCCATCGAACCACATCCCGACTTTGGTGTGCTCGATCCACAGATTTTTGATGGTCGAGTTCCCGCCCATCGCGCCGCCGACAGCGTTTACCTGGTCGCTGTCAATACGTTCGGTGACATCACCAAAAATAGCGAAATCGGAGAGATGAACATTCTGACTAGGCGTGGGGGCATAATTTCCGTAGAGGCCAATATCGGTGCCCTGCAAAATCGAATACCACATCCCTGCGCCGGTAACGGTCACATCATCCACGATGACATGCCCGTTGATTTTGAACGTGCCGCCTGGAATCCAGACCGTTTTGCCCTGCGTTTTGGCTGCCAGAATCGCAGCCTTCAATGAAGTCGTGGAGTCTTTTACGCCGGTTGGGTCTGCCTTGTAATCGGTGAGGGACAGGCTGTTATCGGGCTGTTCCAGCGGCGGTGCGACTTTCTCGAAGTCCACCAGATCGATGGTATAGGAAGAGGCGATGTCGCTGGACTCCATTTGCAGGCGCACTTTCGTCCCTGCCTGCATTTCAGGCAGTAATTGATGCGTTTCATCGTAGAAGTGATGCGGGAAGATGTCGAGCGGGTTGTTGTTAAAGGGATAACCGCCATAAAACCAACTGTAGACCGAGGTCATCGTCAGGTCGGGCTGCTTCTCGCCATCGATATACAGACCGAGCGGCGCGGTTAGTCCTTTACCGTCTTTGGAGTCGGGGATGCTGTAACGGACGACAATCGAATTGGCTGGCTGTGGCAGCGTAAACTCGACATACTGCCCTGGCTGTGTAAGCTGGACGGCTTTGCGACCCGATGCTTCCGATGGCAGATGGGTGAAGGTGAAATCCGGCCCGATAATCGTCCCGGTGGTCTCCGCGTCCTCAGCTTCCATCTCAATGTAAGGCACGGTGGCACCGCGTGTCGATTCAGCATATACGTTAACCACAGTCCGGGCTGCTAACAATCCGAGCAGCAGCGTCACGACCACCCCTATACGAGCTTTTTTCGCCAAACGAAAGTCGTTCATGGCTCATTAACCCTTAACCGCGCCAATCGACAAGCCGCGCTGCAAATAACGCTGCAAGGTGATAGCGATAATAATCGGCGGCAGCAGTGCCAGGAAGGACGCAGCCATCTGCTCATTCAGTCCGGGGGCGGAGGTGGTGCTGGCATTCAGCATATACCACAGTCTGACGGTGATGGGCTGCATATCGGCATTGGGCAGCACCAGCAGCGGGAGCAAGAAATCCTTCCACAGTCCGATGAAGCCGACGATCAGCAGAACAATAATGATACCCCGCGCCAGTGGAAGCGTGATATTGGTGAAGATTTGCAGCGGTGATGCGCCGTCCACTTTAGCGGCATCATACAGATCATCAGGAATGCTCTCGAAAAAAGTCTTCATAATCAGGATGCCAAAGGCATTGACCGAATATGGCAGCCAGAGTCCCAGGTAAGAATTCAACAGACTGATATTCAGCACCGGTAATTTAACCAGCGTCGTATAGAGCGGGATGAGGTAGGCGATGCTGGGGATCATCAACGTGACCATGAATCCGGCGAGGATCAGGCGACCACCGATTGGCTTCAAGCGGGCAAGGCTGTAAGCCGCCAGCGTCGTTACGGTTAACTGGAAGACCAGACCACCAGCGACCAACACGAAAGAATTCTTAAAGTAGGTCAGGAAATTGTACTTCGTCCAGACCATCGGGTAATTTTGCCACTGCGGATTGGCCGGGAAAATCTGCAAACCGCTGCGGAAGATTTCAAGACTGGTCTTCAGGCCGGAGGTAAAGGCAAACAGAAACGGGAATAACACCGTAATGGAGAGCAGCAGCAACAAAACCACAAATAATATGTAGATTGAACGTCCCCCGGCGGTGCGCAGTTCCAGCCGGGTCATTATCCCACGATCCCATGTATCCATGAATAACCTTCCCAAAACTGACCGTAATTTTATGTGACGCGGCGCGTGAGGCGCATATACACAGCCGAAAAAATACCCAGAATGATAATCAGCGACAGGCTCCAGGCTGACGCGAGACCGAAGTCACCGTTCTGAAAGGCCTTGCGGTAGATCACCAGAACGGGTGTGAGCGTAGCTGTGCCGGGACCACCCTGCGTGAGCAAAAATGGCTCGGTGAAAATCTGCGCGACGGCGATCACCTGCAAAATGAAGGTCAAGATCATCGTCGGGTAAAGCTGTGGGAGCGTGATCGAGCGAATGCGTTGGAATGGGCCAGCGCCATCCAGTTCAGCCGCTTCGTAGTAGTCTGCTGGAATATCCGCCAGGGCAGCGATATAGATAAGGAGTGTGCTGCCAAAGTTAGCCCAGGTCAGGATAAGGATGATCGATGCTTTGACCAACCGAGGGTCTTGCAACCATGACTGCGGCGGAATACTTACCAGCCCCAGCACCGCGTTCAGGACTCCACCATCCGGCTTGTAAATCAAGCGCCAGATCAGCAGCGAAATGGTGATAGGAATGACCGTAGGCAGAAAATAGACGAGCCGGAAAAATGCTTTGCCGCGCCGGATTTCGTTCACCATGATGGCGACAAAAATCGGGACAAAATAACCCATCATGATACTGAACAGTGCGAACTGAAAGACGTTTTGCCATGCGACTCCAAAAGCCGGGTCGATCAACATCCGGTTAATGTTGTCAAACCCTGCCCATGTAGACTCGCCGTTGATATTGACATTTTGAAAGCTGAAAATAATGGTCTTTAGAATGGGCAGCCATGCAAATAACGCGAAAACCAGCAGCGCAGGAGCCAGAAATAAATAAGCGGCAAGCTGGTTCCCCCAGCGAATACGCTGCCACCATGCCTGGCGTGAGCGGCGCTCTATCAGCATTCCCGGAGAAGCCGTTTTGTTGGTCACTGCCACAATTTATACCTTTCCAAAAAAATTAATTAATAAGCCTATTTTGTTCTGCTTGTTCACTTCAACCATGATTTTAACGTGAGTGTTTTCCCTCCCCGGATTGGAGAGGGAAAACGAGAAGAAAGTCTACTTCATGGTATCCAGTGTAGTTGCCTGGAAGGTGCTGGCTGCGTCGGCGAGTGCTGTCGCAGGATCAACCGATTCGTCATTTAGCACAGAGGTGATGACCGTGCCAATCAGGCTGTAGTATTCCTGACCAGCCGGGGTAGGTTCAACTTGCAGCTTCACCTTTCCAGAGCTGATGGCGCTCAGGAAGGATGAGTAGTTGTCGTAGGGCAGGGTCGCATAAGGCTTCTCGAAGGCTTCGCGGGCAGCTTCGTAATCACCAACATAGAGCGGCAGCTTGGGGCCACCAATGACCGGGTTGCCACCTGCTTTTTGGGCTTCCAGTGACAGCTTGTTTTCAGTCGGGTCGAGCAAACGCCACAGGGCGAAGTAGGTCGCGGCTTCCTGTTCATCGGCGCTGGCGGCACTGCTGACCATGAGCATATCGCCACCGGTCAGTGAGACGGAGCCACCGGGGCCAGCCGGGAGCGGCGCAAAACCGAGGGTTGACATATCAAGGTCGGGGAACTGGGTCTTAATCCAGCCGTATTGATCACCTGCCATCATCACCATCGCAGCCTGACCGGTTGCCAGCAGAGTACCATTGGTCGGCCAGTCAATGGTGTCATGCGGCAGTACATCGTCTGTCCAGCGCAGTCCCTTAATGAAGTTCATAGCATCAACCGCAGCGCCACTGCCGAAACCGGCGGTGTATTTGCCGTCAGCCGAGGCGATGAGGTCGGCGGGTGTTGCGCCAAAAGTGTAAGCGATAACGGTGAAGTGCCATCCGGCTGCGCCAGAACCGTCATTGATGAAGGAGAAGCCGGAGACACCATTGTCACGGTTCGTCAACAGCTTAGCATCAGTGACCAGTTCATCCCAGGTGGTGGGAGGCGCTTCGATACCAGCGGCCTGCAACAGGGGAATATTGTAGCCAATGCCCATCGCATAAGCGCCGTTGGTCAGACCGTAGACTTTATCGTCCTTGATACCCTGGCTGAGAGTGTCAGGGTTGAATACATCACGCAGGTTATTGGCATCAACAATTGGGGAAAGGTCGGCGGCTACACCCAGATCAATATATTTCTGGGGGTCGGTCAGATAAACGCGGAACAGGGTAGGAACCTGTTGACCAGCGACCAGCGCAGCAAAGGTATCGGGAGCATAGACATATTCCAGACCGTTGATGGTCACATTCGGATAAAGTGCCTGGAAACGAGCAACCTGATCAGTCCATGCCTGAAGGCCAGCAGCATCTGAGCTAGCAGGTTTATCAGGAATGGTGATCGTAACAGGGCGACCACCAGCGATGGTTTCGGGCATAGTCATGGCGCTGGGGATCATGTCATCTTGGGCGTGTGCGGGGACAAGGGCGATGCCCATCATAAAAACGCACAGTAAAAGGGCAAGGCGGATCGACTTTCGCATCATATTCTCCTCAGGAACAAAATTTACTTTGAATCAATCAGCAGGATTTGTTGTTCGCGTCTGTTAGTTAACCGATAGACGGCCTCCAAAACTCACAGTCCGGGAAAAGTTGAACAGGCTAAAGGCACCTTTTTTAAAACGTTTCAAAATTATCCTAGCACCATCACCAAATGTTGTCAAGCACTCGACAAATCTCAGGGCAATTTACCCAATATCACCATAAAATCAGTCATTCCATTGCGCAATTCATCACTAATGGGGGTATTGACCACTCCAACATTGCAACATACAATACATAAAATTGTACCGTTTCAAATTTACAGACTTCACCACAGAAATAGGTCGCAAATTAGATGGTCACTGAAACAAAGCCTTTTTTTGAGCGCATTCGCATAGCAGGAAATCCCGCTGCTGATCCAGCAAGCGTTGTTGTGGCAGGCAAGGCGCGGTTCACGATGCTGACAGACCGCCTGATCCGCATGGAATGGGCGAAAGATAGTCAGTTTGAAGACCGGGCAACCTTCGCCTTCCCCAATCGCAAGGCCAAAACGCCGCGCTTTAGCTGCAAAGGCGATGACTCGGCACTGACAATCAAGACCGATGCCCTCACGCTGCGTTACCAAAAAGACGGCCTCCCCTTCCATGCTGGAAATCTGTCGATCACATTGGATGTAAACGGCGAATCTGTACGCTGGACACCGGGCATGACGAATCCCGGAAATTTGCGCGGCACCCGTCGCACGCTCGATCAATGCGCCGATACTGCCAGCCTCGATGAAGGTTTGCTGTCACGTGATGGCTGGTCGCTGTTCGATGACAGTGGCTCGGCGCTCTGGGACAGCGATCAAACGTGGGTTGAGCCTCGTCCCGACGAGCATGTATATGATTGGTATTTTTTCGGCTACGGTCAGGATTACAAAGGACTGCTGCGCGATTATGTGCAGTTCGGCGGCGCGATTCCGCTCGTTCCGCGTTATGTGCTGGGTAACTGGTGGTCACGCTTCTGGGCCTATCATGCCGATGACCTGATTCAACTGGTCAACGATTTTGAAGCGCACGAAATCCCGCTGGATGTACTGGTGGTGGATATGGACTGGCATACGCCGGTTGCATGGACAGGCTACACCTGGAATCGGGATTTATTCCCCGACCCGGAAGCCTTCCTCGCCTCGGTTCATAAACGCGATTTGTTCGTCACGTTCAATTTACATCCGGCGCAGGGTGTGCAAAAGCACGAAGCCATGTACGCCGAATTCGCCAAGTTGATGGGACAGAATCCCGAAACGGGCGAAGCGGTACACTTCAACAGCACGAATAAAACCTTTGTCGAGAACTATTTCAAGCTGCTGCATCACCCGATGGAAGAACAAGGTGTCGATTTCTGGTGGGTGGATTGGCAGCAGGGTGAAGCCAGCGACATTAAAAATCTCGATCCGCTGCCCTGGCTCAACCACCTGCATTTCCGTGATTCGACACGGCGCGGAAACCGTCCGATGCTATACAGTCGTTGGGGCGGCCTGGGCAATCATCGCTACCCGATTGGATTCTCCGGCGATGCCTATACCACATGGGAATCGCTGGCTTTCCAGCCTTATTTCACCGCGACAGCCGCCAATGTCTGTTACGGCTGGTGGAGTCACGACATCGGCGGTCATTTCGGCGCGGCAGACCCGGAATTGTATGCCCGATGGGTGCAGTTCGGCGCGGTGAGTCCCTGCCTGCGGCTACATTCGACCAAAGACCCGCTGGCGGAACGTCGTCCCTGGGGCTTCCCGGAACCGATCTATCAGGCGGCAAAATCAGCCATGCAGTTGCGTTACCGCTTATTCCCCTATCTCTACAGCGCATCACGCGCCGCTTCGCAGCAGGGATTATCGCTCTGTTACCCGATGTACTATGACTATCCTGCCAGCGAAGATGCTTATCTGGCGCGAAGACAATATTTCCTCGGCGACCAATTGATTGCCGCGCCCATCGTCGCCCCCACCGACCCGGAAACCAAACTCGCCAGCTTCGATGTCTGGATTCCAGAAGGTAAGTGGTTTGAATTCACGACACGGGAATCATTTACTGGACCACGCTGGGTACATCTACAGGGCGATCTCAATCGTATCCCCCTGTTCGCTAAAGCAGGCGCAATTATCCCGATGGCGGGGAACATCATGCGCACCCATACTTTCGATGGTTCGCATGTGATTTTGACCGTGTTCCCCGGCGCAGACGGATATTTCGAGCTGTACGAGGATGACGGCGTGACGGAAGCCTATCAGCGTGGCGAGTACCAGACAACAGCCATAACACTCACATCATCGGATGCACAAACCACCATTTCGATTGCCCCAGCACAGGGCAATTATGCCGCCTCATCGTCAAAACGTACCTTTGAACTGCATGTGCGCAGCCTGAGCCAGCCGAATGCTGTACGCATCAATCAGACCGAACACGGCGATTGGGCATATGACGGAGCCGCCCAAACCGTGACTATTCACGTCAAGGATGTTAACCGTTCCGCCGCACTCGAAATTACGGTACAGGCTAAACCTGTGCAACAAAAACAGCCGACAAGCGGACCGTTCGTCCATGTGGTCGATTACACAACCTTTGAGGACGCACGGCGGCATCTTGGCGCGTTGGTCGTCGCCGCACCTGCCGATCAGAGCGTCTTTGATGCCGAAATCGAATGGCATCTGGTGAAAGACGGTGTGAAAATTTCGCCATCGCCTGTGACGCTGAAAAACTGCACCACCGAGCAAATTCTCTACAGTCCCTTCAAGGATGAGGGCGATTTCGTCACATTCCGCTGGAGTGTCTCGGTCAACATCCGCTGGAATGAGCAAACAATCCCCTATCACTATGAAAGCGCGGATGGGTATCCCGGCATTTCACGTTGGCAGGCATTGATTTATAACCCGGAGCAGAAGCCACACAGTCTGTCGGACGTACTCACGCCGGATGGCAGCCCGAATCCAACGCTGGATTGGCAATCGGTCAACCAGGCCGTCACAAATAGCCTGAACATCAAGCAGCCTTACGGCGCAATCCTGCTGGAAAATGAGCGCCATCGTATCATTGATGGTGAGCCATTGGAAGCTTGTCTCACAACGCAAATCGAGAGTTTGAATGCGCAGGAAGCAGTGCTGTATATACAGTGCGCCGGAGAGGCGAAATTGTACCTGAATGGGGCGGAACTGCGCCCGGTTGAGCCGCTTCAGCACGCGCCTTTCAGCCCGATGTTCTATTCGTGGATTACCCCGACTCACACCTATTACGAACTGCCGCTGCAAGCCGGGGATAATCAGTTGGTCATCTTCACCCGCCCAACCGACAAAGTGAACGGCTGGTGGGGACTCGGAGCGATTGTATTCAATACATCCGGCAAGGTACTTTCGACCACAGAACACGCCTTGCCTGTCTCGTGATAAGCGAATGAAAATTTTCCCATGCGAATCTATCGAGCGACTTCACAACAGGTCGCTCGATTGTTTGATGAGCAAAATCGGGATTATCCATCTACAAACACGCCCTTCTGCACTACAATAATGATCTCCGCCCGATTGAAATTTCCAGAGTTGCGTAATGAAGACGACCCACGAAAAAATTGTTGGCGAAGGTCTGGGCTTTGATGACGTATTGTTAATGCCGAGGCGTTCTTCTATCCGTTCGCGTTTCAGCGGCGAAATCGACACCAGCGCATTGGTGGCACGCGGCGTACCCAAAATCGCGATTCCGATCATGTCCGCCAATATGGACACCGTTACCGGATGGCGCATGGCGACCACGATGGCGCTTTTTGGTGGATTCGGCGTGATTCACCGTTTCATGAGCGTTGACGATCAGGTCAAGGAAGTGCGCAAGGTCAAGGAACGGATGCGCGTGATCGAAGACCATCCTCCGGCAATTTCCAGCAGCGCCACGATTAACGACGCACAGGAACTCTTGAAACGGCGTGAACGCGGCTACGTGATTGTCTATGAAGGCGAGTCCTTCAACGGTGAATTTGTCGGCATCGCCACCCCACGCGATTTTAAAGCTGGCGAATTGGGTACACCTCTTAAAGAAATCATGACCCCCAAAGAGCGGCTGTGGAGCGTGGCACAGGGTGAGCCGATGGAAGCGGCTGTAGCGGAAATGCGCAAACGCCGTGTGGAAAAAATGCCTATCGTCGCTGAAGATGGACATTTGGTAGGCGTATATACGATGAAGGATTACCAGTATTACCAGCAGTATCCGACAGCTTCGCTCGACCAGAAAGGGCGTTTGCTGGTGGGCGCGGCGATTGGGGTACAGGACGGTGATATTGACCGGGCGATGGCCTTAGCCGAAGCGGAGGCGGATGTGCTGGTGCTGGACATCGCGCATGGAGAACTGGATTATACACAGGAAATTCTGCGACGACTGAAAGTGACCGAGCGCATCGGGACTCCCATCATCGCCGGAAATGTCGCCACGATTGATGGCGCGTGCTATGTGCGGGACAGCGGCGCGGACGGGGTGAAAGTGGGTGTTGGTCCGGGATACGTGTGCGAGACACGCGATGTCGCCGGAGTCGGTGTGCCGCAGATCACGGCGATCATGAATGCGGCGAAAGCCTTCGAGCATGACATTGACCGTATCCCGATTATTGGCGATGGCGGCATCCGTAAACCGGGCGATGTGGCGAAGGCGATTGCTTCCGGCGCGGATACGATTATGATCGGGTCACTGTTCGCGGGAACCGAAGAAAGCCCTGGTGAGCCTGTCGAGCAGGACGGTATTCTGAAGAAAATGGTGCGCGGCATGGCCTCGGCAACTGCATTTGAGAAGCGCCAGTCGTTGGGCGTGACCACCACCAGCGCTGACGATTATGTACCGGAAGGCCGAACGACCTTTACGCCGTACAAGGGAAAGGCCAGCCGGGTGCTGAAGAAACTGCGCGGCGGACTGTTGTCCGGGATGAGTTACACTAATTCACGGACAATTGAGGAAATGCACGCATACGCGCAGTTTATCATTGTCAAGAACCCGACTTCGCCGGAACAGCGCCGCCCCTTGCAAAGTTAGGCGCTGAGGTGATGAAAGGCAGCAGCGACACCCACTAAAACACACCCACAAGCAGCGCCGAGCCATCAGATGCCGAAGGTTTCATCCAGCCAGTCATATACGACTTCCTGCATCAAGGTCGGGTTGTTAACCTGACAGTGCGCGTCGGCACCGGTTTCAGCGCTGAAGATGTGCAGTTTCTTCGGGACATTCAAGGCATCGTAAAACTCATGCGCCTGGGTCAAAAACGCCGGGGCTTCCCCTTCGCTGGCGAGACAGAGAGTCGGGCAGTGGATTTTTTCGGCTTTGACGACCTGCCCACGCCCCAATTCAACGAGTTGGGAAAGGCTGTTCACGCCAAACTGCCAGGCGGTGCGCTCGGCGGTAGCTGCGTCCGTCGTGTTCTGGTGCATGACAAACTGTCCGACCAGGTTGGTGACAAATGCCGGGGCTTTGAGCAGCACGGGCGGAAACTCTGCGATGGACAGAGCATATATATCGTGGATCGGGGAGTCGGCAATCAGGGCTTTGATGCGGCTGCCGCTATCGAGCATCGCCGCGCGCATGGCGCACCACCCCCCGAAGCTAAACCCAATGATCGCCACACGCTCGATATCGACATCCGGGCGCTGTACGGTGTAGTCGATGACAGCCTTCAGGGGCGCATCGATCCCTTCCGCCGCATTCTTTAAGGGAAATTCAGGGCAGCGCAGGCGGCTGCCAACGTGATAGGGCAGATCCACCGCGACGATGTTATACCCACGATTGCGCCCAGCCCCCGTCCAGAACAAGGCATGTTCGGCCCAGCCCTCACCGCCCGTCACGTAGATCAGGGTCGGTGCTTTGGCTGCCCCGTTCAGCGCTGGCATGAAATAGCCATGCAGCGGAAACGGCTGAAAATGCACTTCAATCGGCAGAATCGGCGGGTCGAAAAGAGCAGATGCCTTCTGGAAACAGGATACGCCCCTGCGCCAGTTTTCAGCCAGGCGTTTATCCTGAGGCCGTGCAGAGAGGGTGCCGATGTGGTAGTAACTGAAAGCGCGCAGATAGGTTTCGCGGGCGCTGACCAGATGATGCGCCTGCTCAGCCGCCTGTGCCTGAGCCTCAAGCCGCTGTCCGGCATTTGTCCACGCGGTCACCCAGCTTTCCGGGTCTCCATCCTTGATCTGCGAGGCTGCGTGCATACACTCGCCCAGTTCGGCACCTCCGGCACTGCTGCTGCCCAAAACCCACATCAGGTTGAAGTCCATGTCTTCATTGTCAAAGTAGACTTTGACACCCCGCCGCTTCATGATTTTTTCTTCATTGACCATTTTGTTCATGATGCACTCCTCGACAAGTTGTTGCTTTATTGACAGTGTGTTGATTACACTGTAGGATGATCGGTGATTCCTGTCCACAACGAATATCATCGGCGTGTCGTATAAGCAACGGGTGTCGAAAAATGTCTACTGCTGAAGGTAAAAAGATTGATCCGCGTATTGAACGTACTCACGAGGCACTCCGCAATGCCCTGATGATGCTTATCGAGGAGAAAGGGTTTGACGCGATTTCGGTTCAGGATATCACCGAGCGTGCGCGGCTGAACCGTGCTACGTTCTATCTTCACTACCGGGACAAACAAGATCTGCTCCTTCGCACGGGTGAGGCAGTCTTTGAGCGTCTGGTTGTGGAGGCTGGTCCCATCGATCGCGAGAATCTCACCCTTCAGAAACCACCGCAGCAGTTGATGGTGGTGTTTCAGCACGTCGCTGAACACCGGGATTTCTATCGGGTGGTACTGGGGAAATCGGGGGTACCCGCCTTCGTGGCACGAATGCGTGAATATCTGGTGGCATTCACCCTGGCGCGCTTTGACAGCCTGCGTGCTTTCTACCCCACCGCTGTGCCGATTCTCGATGACCGGTTCATCAGTGAGTACACGGCGGGGGCACTGCTAAGCATCATCGTCTGGTGGCTGGAGAACGATCTGGCGCATTCGCCCGACTATATGGCCGATCGCTTTACCTGGTTGAGCGTATTGGGTACATACCGGATGATGGGCATTGATCCGCCTAGCCTGGATGCCGAATAATAGCTGGCCTGCTACTGCCAATAATCCAATTCGGCGCATCAAAATAATCATATTCTGCCGCTTGCCTCCAACTTCGGATGCACCCCTATGGCAAAGTTACTTGACAGCAATACAAAAAAGGCTTACCATTAAGCTATTGGTGGAAGCGCTTCCAAGCCGAGTAATGTGCTGAGGCTTTTCAATGTCCAATCCAACAATCTACGATGTTGCGAGGACGGCTGGAGTTGGTGTAGGAACTGTGTCTCGTGTTCTCAATAACAGTACACGAGTCAGCCCAGAAACGCAGGAAAAAGTTCTGAGTGCTATCCGCGCGCTTGGCTTCCGGCGCAGCAAGGTCGCCCGGCAGCTTTCAACAGGCATTCAGCACCGCAATATTGGTGTGATACTCCCCTTTATCTCACATCCTTCTTTTGTAGAGCGACTGCGTGGAATCCAATCCGCGCTGGATGACCAGGACAACAACTTCAATCTCATCCTGTATAACGTGACCGAACCAGACCGATGTCACGAACAGTTATTATCCGTTGTTGAGCAAGCGGCGATTGATGGGCTGCTTATTGCCACGTTAAATGTTTCGAATGAAGAGCGAAATTTACTGAAAGAGGCCGATATTCCATTTGTTGTGTTGAGCGATGCCTGTTCGGGAGAAGTGAACTGCATTAGCCCGGACAACCAACTGGGCGGCTATATGGCAACACAGCATCTGCTGGAACTCGGACACCGCCGCATCGCCTATGTGGGTGATGAATTTCCAAATATCTATGGCTTTCCAACGAGCGAATTACGCTATAGCGGTTACCTCGCGGCGCTAAAAGAATACGGTGTGCCCTATCATTCAGAATATGCCTGCCTGGGAAAACATGGCGAAGAGACGGCATATCAACTTACTGAACAACTCTTAGCCCTGTCCGAGCCTCCTACCGCTATTTTTGCCATGTCTGATATACAGGCCGTTGGTTGTATTCTGGCTATCCGTGAGGCAGGATTGCGCGTCCCTGAAGATATTTCAGTCATTGGTTTTGACGATGTGCAGTTAAGCCGCTATGTCGGGCTGACAACCATTCGGCAGCATCTGGAACAAAGCGGCTACATTGGAATACGGCTCTTATTGGATATGCTGCTTACACCGGACAATGTTGTTCCTCGTCAGCTACCAGCTTTGGAACTGATCGTGCGAGGTACAACGCAGCCTTATCGAAGTGCTGCTTAGGATGATGTTTTGTATGTGATCGCTTATTATCAACCAGAAACCCGGCCAGCCTGATGGGGGCGCGAATTCTGTTGAGATCATTTATTTCAAAATACCCAAGGGGTGGGAAGGAGATCATTTGAAACACAGTAACAAAATATAAGGATCGAGCGGCAACTCGACCCTTAGTGCCACCACTCATGTACCTAAATAGTAGCTCAGGAGATTTTAGCATGAAACGCAAGATTAGTCTTCTTCTTTTAACGGTCGCCATGCTAGCGGTTTTTCTACTTGCCGTGCAGGGGCCGAAAGTCGTTGCAGCTCAATCCGCTCCCGATTGCGGAAGCGACCCGGTAACGCTCAACGCCTACTTCGAGACCGGGTTCGATATTCCCTTCAAGCTTGCCGACGAGTTCACAAAGCAGTTCCCCAATGTGACATGGGACATCAAGCAAGATCAGTTCACGAATCTCATCAACGAGACACCGCGCCTGCTTTCGGGCGATAACCCACCGGATTTGATCCGGCTGCCCACGATGGTTTCGTTTGCCAAGCAGGGACTGCTCAAGAATCTTGACGATTACGCAAAGGCATTTGGCTGGGATCAGTGGCCTGTGCCGCAGCTTAACCAGAATCGTGTCGGAGAAGATGGCACTCGCGGCTCCGGATCACTCTACGCGATGGGACTCAATTACAGCCTGACCGGCATTTTCTATAATAAGGAACTTGCCACCCAGATTGGCATGACCGAGCCGCCCAAAACGCTGGCTGAATTCGAGGATTTGCTCGCCAAGGCGAAGGATGCTGGGCTGCTCCCGATCATGCAGTGGGGCAGTGCCAAGAGCGGTATGGGACTGGCCTTCCCGCTGCAAGCGCTTATGGCTTCTGTCGGTCCTGTGGGACCAATCAATGATTGGATCTTCCAGAAGAAGGATGCCACAATTGACACCCCGGAAAATCTGAAAGCCGCCCAGCATTTAGAGCAGTGGATCAAGGACGGCTATTTCCCGCCTGACATTAATGCTATTGAATACACGGATGCGAATGCCCGATTCGGCAAAGGCGAGGGTGTCTTCATCTTCAACGGTGACTGGCAGAACGCTGGATACGATACGGATATGCCGGGTAACGTCGGCTTTTTCCTGATGCCTCCCGCTGAGGCCGATGGGTCGCCCGCTGCGATGTCCGCCCCCTTGACTTTCGGCATCGCTGCCAAAGCCAAGAATGCGGATTGCGCCGCCTTCTTCTTTAACTGGGTCGCCAGCAACGATGCTGCGCGGCAGATTGATGTGGCTGTAGGCGGCTCTAACCCCGGTGGCCCGTCGGGGGCTACCATGCCTTCTGTCACCGAAGGCTCAGTCACCAATGAGACCCTCGCAGCAGGAGTTGTGGTGGGCGAGGCTGGCACTTCAATGGACTTTATCGCTAACGCCACAAGCGCGATATTCGCCCAGGGCTGGACACCCGAACTTCAGAAGATGGTCGGCGGCAAACAGGATGCCGCCGGTCTCCTCAAGGCTGTTCAGGAAGAATATGTGAGCGAGCTTAATCAATAGCGGTGAGGGCAGGCGCGGGATGCTTCCTGCGCCTGCCCAACCAGCGGTGACAAAATGATAACATCAGAAGATCGCTCTGTGGCCTCAGCGATCTCCCAGCGCAATACCCTCAGCAAGGTGTTTCGCCGGGAGACTATTGTCGGTTGGTTGTTCGTTCTGCCCGCTCTGGTGATGTACGCAGTGTTCGTGCTGCTTCCACTGGCGTTAAGTATCCAATACTCGTTCTTTCGCTGGGACGGTATTGGCCCGATGACCTGGGTTGGCCTCAAGAATTACATGACTGTTCTGAATGATTCCGATCTGCTCGGAACCATTTTCAATGCATTCCAGTTAGTCATTTTCTTCAGCTTCATCCCGGTAACACTCGGACTGGTTGTGGCAAGCATTATTCACCGTGTCGAGACTGGGCGGCTAGGCGCGATAGCACGAACCGTGCTGTTTCTGCCGCAGGTGATTCCGCTGGTTGCAGCCGGAATTATCTGGGGGTGGCTGCTGGCACTTCCGGGCTTGATTAACCAAATCCTCAAGGTTGTCGGCCTGGGCACAGTCGCACGCGCGTGGCTGGGTGATTTCGACTGGGCACTCCCGTCCGTTGGTTTCATCGGAGTCTGGGTACTGCTGGGATTTTGCACTGTCCTGCTCTGGACAGGGATGACGAAGCTTGACCCAGCACTTTATGAGTCCGCGAGGATTGACGGCGCTAACTGGTTTACAGAGTTTATCCGGGTAACTGTCCCACTGCTCAGGAATGAGATTGGGGTGTGCCTGACCGTTACGGTAATCGCGGCGCTTGCGGCCTTTGACATCGTTTATGTTTCTACAGCAGGCGGCCCTGGCCACTCGACGGCAGTTCCTGGAATCCAGATATATATCCTGGCCTTCACGCAGCAGCGAATTGGTCTTGCATCGGCGCTGGCGGTTTTGCTCATGATTCTGGTTCTGGTGGTAATCCTCCCTATCCAACGCCTGAGTCGGGAGGCCACAACATGAAGATTGGTCGCAGCGAACTCTGGGCAGGTCGAACGCTCCTCATCGCACTGATGGCGATCACCATCCTGCCCTTCATCAGTATCTTCACGACTGCGCTGCATCCTTCGGGAACGGTGCCCAATGGGCTGGAGTGGCCTGCCAATCCACAGTGGGGCAACTTCATCGAAGCCTTTAACGTGGCGAACATGACTGCGCTGCTGGGGTCAAGCAGTTTTATCGTGATTGCTGTCGTTCCAATATCGCTGGCTATCTCGACCATGGCGGGTTTCGCTATCGGTCATCTGCGCATCCCTGGTTCGCGTGTGCTGCTGTTTCTGTTTGTGTTCGGATTGACACTCCCTTTCGGGGGGATCATCGTCCCGCTTTACTACCTGGAACGCAGCATGGGAATCTACAACACTCGGCTTGCGATTGTGCTGCCGCTGATCGGTTTGTACATGCCGTTCGCCGTATTCTGGATGCGTGCGCATTTCGTCAACATCCCCACCGAAATCTCGGAGGCGGCTCGTGTCGATGGTGCGACGACGTGGGAACTATTCTGGCGTATTCACCTCCCGCTGGCACGTGCACCTATGGCCTCGCTCGGAATCCTCATGTCGGTCTGGACATGGAACCAGTTTCTCATCGCGCTGGTGCTGGTCGAAGACCCGACGGAGCGAACGATGGCAGGAGCCTTGGGGGCATTCCAGGGGCACTATGCGACGAATGTTCCACTGCTGTGTGCTGGGACGATTCTCATTCTGCTGCCCACCCTCATTATCTTCATATTATTTCAACGCCAGATTATCTCAGCACTGCTTCAAGGCTCGGTCAAGGGATGAACAGCGAGTCAATCGGATTCCTATGTTCTCAAAAGGCGATTCATTCGCGGCACAGCATTCAAAGGCATTAAAGACTAACACAAAACACCCAACCCTATAAGGAATTCTCGATGCGTAACTGCGTTCATTTGATAACCTATGCCAACCGTCTGGGCGGTGGTCATCTGGAAGATTTGCAACATTTATTCGATGGGCCACTCAAGGGTATTTTTGGTGGGGTTCATATCCTGCCATTTTTTTACCCAATTGATGGCGCGGATGCGGGATTTGACCCAATAGATCATTTGACGGTTGATCCAGGCATTGGGACATGGGACAACATCACAGCTTTGAGTGGTATGCTCGATATTACTGCCGATCTGATTGTCAACCACATTTCAAGCCAATCGCACCAGTTTCAGGATTTTCTCAAGAATGGCGACCAGTCGCTTTATAACGGGATGTTCCTAACGTTTGGCAGTGTATTCCCTGATGGCGCAACCGAAGGAGATATCCTGCGGATTTACCGCCCACGTCCCAGTTTGCCGTTCACGCCCATAACATTATCGAGCGGACAAAAATCGATCCTGTGGACGACTTTCACGAGTGAGCAGATTGATCTTAATGTGCGAAACCCACAAGGGGATGCGTACTGGAAGGCCATTCTGGAAAAGTTTCACGAATATGGTATCAGGACAGTCCGCCTCGATGCTGTAGGATACGCGATCAAGAAACCGGGAACAAGCTGTTTCATGATCCCCGAAACTTTCGCGTTTATCGATGAACTCACGCAGTACGCCAGATCGCTTGGGTTGGAAGTGCTGGTGGAAATCCATGCCCACTATCGTAAACAGATTGAGATTGCCCGTCAGGTTGATCGTGTCTACGACTTTGCGCTGCCCCCTCTGATCCTCCATGCCATCTTCAATAAAAACGCACGCTATCTCAAGGGATGGCTGGAGATCAGCCCACGTAATGCGGTGACGGTACTCGACACACACGATGGGATTGGCGTTATCGATATTGGCCCTGTGACTGAGGCTGACGGATCGACACTGCCCGGACTTATTCCATCGGAGGAGTTAAGCCCACTGGTCGAGACTATTCATGAAAAAAGTGGTGGTCAAAGCCGGAGCGCGACAGGACATGCTGCTTCCAACCTGGATTTATATCAGATCAACTGCACGTATTATGATGCTCTCGGCAGAAATGATCGTGATTATCTGATTGCGCGGGCGATTCAATTCTTCGCGCCGGGTATCCCACAGGTCTATTACGTAGGCTTGCTGGCAGGCGCAAATGACATGAAATTATTGGAAGAAACACAGGTTGGCAGAGAGATCAATCGTCATTACTACAGTTGGGATGAAGTGCAGGAAGCCGTTGCCAGTCCGGTCGTACAGAACCTGCTGAAGCTCATCCGCTTCCGCAACGAACATCCAGCATTTCAGGGGAGCTTCTCGTTGGTTTCATGTGCAGATTCGTCGCTGGTGATTCGCTGGAACAACGCTGACACATGGGCGCAGCTCAAGATTGATTTTTCAGAGTCAAATATGGAGATTTGTTACTTAGAAAACGGAGTCGAACAACGCCTCTACTTTAAAACCACAGATGTCTAAGTTCCCCTGGTTAGATGAGTATATTGATCGAGACAGGCTTATGCAATCTGTTTCAGGAATGCCCACAAGGCATCCATGAAGGCAGTGTATTTGTCAAATCGGATAAGATGCCCCACATCGGGAATGTTGACGATGGTGACTTTGGGATTTAACTGGCGAACTTTCGCGACGACTTCCGGGGTCACGATCCCTCCAAGCTCTGGGTTGGCGGCGAAGAGCAATAGGGGATGGGCGATATTTTGGATGGTTGTCAACCAATTTACTTCCTGAGAGTGCATCCTATCGACCATCGTATCTACTATTGTAGGATCGAGTTGCTTTTTGGACTCACACATCGGATACAGCAGTTCTTCAGGCCAATCGAGATGATCTTTGCGGTATTGCACTAGCAGATCATCCAGGGTCTGGTTGGCGAGACTCTTGGCCCATTTCGCAATGGGCGATTCAGCGGGTTCATCCGACGGCGAGGTCTGAACAGGCTGGGGTAACCACCAGGGAGGGTCTTCCAAAACCAGCGCACTGGGCAATTCAGGGAAACGCACTCCAATTTGATAGGCGATCATCGCACCCATCGAATGTCCGCATATAACCGGGCTGCTCAATTCCAGGGTACGGATGAGTCCTGCCAGGTCGGCAGCCATGTCGACCTTTTGACCGGCCTGCACGCGCTCCGAAAGACCATGGGCGCGCATATCGGGCATGATCACATCATATTCAGATTCAAGATTGCGCGCTATGGGTGTCCAACAGAGTCCGTTATCCGAAAAACCGTGAACCAACACCAGAGGGCGTTTATCCCCGTGGCCGGTGCGGTAGTAGTGCAGCCGCACACCGTTCACCGATAGATCGTTTTGTGTCCATTGAGGGAGCATTAGGCCCTTCCTTCATAACCGTTATCCAAATTTGGTACGAGCAGCCCGATAATCTGAGTACGTCCCCGCGCCAAGCTGCGCACATGTACATTAGCAACATAACCGAAGTTTTCCACCGCTTCCATGACATGGTTACGTGTGCTTTCCTTGATAAATTCGCAGCCACTCAGGACACGGGGTACTGTTGCGCCCGGCACACCTGAAGCTACGTTTCTTTTTTAGGGGATTGTGTTCCTGATTCATTAAATTGTAAGCGTTTGCAAAAAATATTTAAAAAACGACGGAACTCTCCGTCAGGTCATCACAGTTAGTATACAGATTCTTTGTAAGCGTTTGCAAAAACATACCACTTTCATATATAGATGTCAAGAAATTCAACACTCGTCGGCAGGATTGTGTCGGCGTTTGAATCAAGTGTTGAAGGGCATATACTCCGCTTCAAATTAACAGGAATAAGGGTATTTTCTGCTGTGGAGATACCGTCTTCTCAATCCCCTGAACGGATATTTTTCTTGAGTTGACAGGGGATTGTAGAAGACTTTCAGATTCTACGTGGCAACTGTGAAGGTCATGCTGAGGGGCGTAGAAGCGCCCAGCCGCGCGCCACGCTCACCCGGCGAGCAGCTCCCAACTGTTACCCGGAACTCGCCGGGTTCCAGCACGCGATCTCCGGCATCATTCACCAGTTTCATCATCTCAGGGGTTATGGTGAAGGTAAGGACGGTTCGCTCTCCAGATTTGAGATGGACTCGTTGGAAACCGATTAGGCTGTGCAGGGGCACAACTGTTGAGGCTTGCAGATCAGTCAGGTAAACCTGGGCGACTTCTTCCGCTTCCACTGCACCGCTGTTGGTCAGGGTGTAGTGAAGTGACAGCGATTCTCCCGCCCGGATGGTAGTCCTGTCCAGCTTCAGATCGCTGTAGGTGAAGCGGGTGTAGCTCAGGCCAAAGCCAAATGGGAAAAGCGGTTCTTGTGTCGCATAGCGGTAAGTTCGCCCGGTCATATCGTAATCTTCAAAGGGCGGAAGCTGCTCCACCGATTTCGGGAATGTCAGTGGTAGTTTGCCGGAAGGAGCCACATCACCGAACAGCACATCGGCGACTGCTCTGCCACCTTCCTGACCGGGATACCAGACATACACAATCGCCTGCATGAGGTCTTCCAGGTCGCCCAGGGCAATGGGACTGCCGCCGGTAAGCACCAGCACCACTTTAGCACCATTCTGCGCCAGTTTCCTGAGATGTTCGGCCTGCGCGGGTGGCAGGGTGATTTCCGCACGATCACCTTGCTCGGCGGAAAGGAGCGCATGACCTTCCTCTCCTTCCATCGATGGCGTGATCCCCATACAAGCGATGGTCACGTCAAAGCTCGATGAACCGCTCAACAACCACTCTGGTGCTTCAGCAGGCTGGTTGAGCAGGCTTCCGGGATGGTAGCGCAGTTCGTTGCCTTCTGGTATACGTGCGACAATACCTTCCATAAAGGTCATCAGTGAATCATTCAGGCCGTTGTAATTGCCCAGCAGCACCTCGATACTCGCAGCATTCGGGCCGACCAGCATAATTTTCTGATTTTCTTCACGGATCGGCAGGATATTGTCCTTGTTTTTCAGCAGCACAACCGACTTTACAGCAGCTTCGTAAGCCAACTGACGATGGTCAGAACTGCCGACGACACTCATGGGAATCGCTGTATAGGGAACATCTTCAGGCGGATCAAACATACCGAGCTTAAAACGAGTCGTGAGAGTACGCCCCAGTGAACGATCAATATCCGCTTCCGTAATCAGCCCACGATCAATTGCTTCTCCCAGATGTTCATAAGCGCATATGCAGCTCATGTCGCAGCCTGCTTTGAGCGCTAAGGCGGCGCTTTCGACGACATCAGCGGTTACTTTATGACCCTGGTCAAAATCGGTGACTGCCCCGCAGTCTGACACGACATGTCCCTGAAAAGCCCAATCGCCACGTAACGTCTTAACCAGCAAAAACGGGCTGCCGCAGCACGGTTCATCATTGGTGCGGTTATAAGCCCCCATGACAGATTCAACTCCAGCTTCCATGACCAGCTTTTTGAAAGCTGGAAGATAAGTCGCATTCAGGTCACGAGGTGAGACCTTCGCATTAAACGTGTGGCGCAGTTTTTCCGGCCCGCTGTGTACTGCGAAGTGTTTGGCACAGGCCGCCGTTTTGAGATACTTCGGGTGATCGCCTTGAAGCCCGCGCACATAGGCAGCGCCCATTTCGCCTGTCAAAAATGGATCTTCGCCCCAGGTTTCCTGCCCCCGCCCCCAGCGCGGATCACGAAAAATGTTGATATTCGGCGACCACAGAGTCAATCCCTGGAACATCCCTGTAGAACCTTTGCGCCGCAGTGCCTCGTGATATTTGGCGCGGGCTTCGTCACCGACTACTGAAGCGATTTTCTGGACAAGTACCGGATCCCAGGTTGCAGCCATACCGATAGCTTGCGGGAAAACCGTTGCACGTCCATTTCCGGCGACCCCGTGCAGCGCCTCACTCCAGTAGTCATAGGCCGGGATGTTTAAACGTGGAATCGCCTGAGTCACGTTACACATCTGCCCGATTTTTTCATCCAGTGTCAAGCGCGATAGGAGATCCTCCACACGTTCAGCGATGGAACGGGAAGAATCCAGATAAGCAGGCAATAATTCGGTTGGTTGAGTTGAGGTAGATTCAGTCATCAATAAACATCGCCGGAAACCCCGATCCTTGGGTCTGGGACGTTTCGCAGAGGCGTTGTTCTTCCTTTCTGGTAGCTATAGCCATCTGAGTGGTGAACGATCTTGCAAGTCCTGTGGCTGACGGTGACTTTGCCACAAGTCGTCCTGATGTCGAAGCGTCCGGTGGCGCGGCAAGCCACACGTCCACTGTGTTTCCCGCTGTATTTGCCGGATGAGACATTGGCCTTCACCATGTCCCCCGTTTGAAAACCAAAATGGCGTTTCTGACGCAAGCGGTGGCGAATTGGAAAACCATATGGATCGGTTCGGCATATTTGCCGTGAGCCATGACCCGTCGCCGTGATGTGCACAGGGATGTGCTTCAGCTCAATCAACACGCTTGCTCCGCTTTCTCCCACACAAGCTGCGTCAATCCAATGTTCTTTTGGATAGCCTTGCTGCACTCGATTGTATTTGGTGCGTCCGCCTGTCCCTATTTCCAGTGGCAAACCAGTCATTTCCAGACGGCGAAACAGTGCCCAACGGGTCGCATTAACCGCCGCTGCATCTTTCAACGGCATTTTCGCTTTCGCCTGTACCTGTGGGTGTCCAAATTCGGCTGCTGTCTGCGTGTTCTTGGCCTGATTACACGGCTTGCAAGCGATGGTCAGGTTGCTGACCCGGTTTGTACCGCCGCGTGCTTTCGGCGTGATATGTTCAATTTGCAAAGGAACATCCTTCGCGCCGCAGTAGGCACACTTGCGTCCCCATTTTTCCAGCAGGTATTCCCGCACTTCGTATCCGACCAACTCACCTTGCTGATATTCTACACCGCTGATTTCGGAATTCTGCATCAGTTGAGTATCGAAACGAACCAACTCCTGAGATAAAGAGGTAATGAGACAGGCATTATGGAGGCGAGAAAACCACGTCCAAATATTCTCAATTCGGGATTGAAGCGATGGCGGCAGGTGTCTCTTATCGGTATGACGATTATTGAAGCGCGCGGGACGGTAGCGCGTATGCCGATTGCGGCGACTGCGGCGCAGTACGCGGCGACTTTCCAGTGCGTTCTTGATTTGCTGACCACGATGTTCCAACACTGCTGCCCAGATCAGTCGTTTCCCGCGCTTGAAATCGGCGACCAATGCCAGCCCAGTCTGATGGCTGCCAGGGTCAACCTTGAAAGCTACGGGTTGGGTATCCCCACCTGCACGATCTATGATGATGGTGAAGGGATAACGACGCAGTACCGCTGCCTTCCCTTTTCGCAGCAATTCTCTTGCTCGCGCTGGATAGCAGGGCATGAGCGGCTGTCTGTTCTTATCTACGACCAGAACTCTTTGCATTGAGTTACCTCAATAATCTTCCCTTGCGGGAGTAAAGCTCACCTTGACAATGTTATGGAGCGGTTTTGATTGAATAAGGGGATTGCAAACACTTTCGTGCGCGTAGCGTCCCCTTGTTCAATCATGTATACGACACTGGCATATTCCCTTTAGCCTGTTTAATCGTATACCGCAGGGTTCGGGACTGGTGAAGCATCCCGAAGTGCCTATCTATTCGCCCCTAACGTAGGCTTTGTTTCAAGCCTGAGTCGGGTAAACGTTGGGTTATTGAAAGCCTCCACCTTTCGGTGTGGGGTCGTTTACAATTTGTACTGTCTCCATCAAAAATTATGTCGTCTTCAAATGATGCAGTCAGTTCGCTATGATACCCCAACAATGCGCTTTTATCCCTTACCTTCGATCTCTATTGTCAGACTGAATGTAATTGATTATTTGTCAGTCAGCATACTCACTGCGACAAAGTAACTGCTGGATTATCTGCTTGCTACCTTCTGCGCCTTTCGCGTGGCAGAAACGTTCATCTCGTAATTTTGAATACAAACGCATGTTGCCCCGGTGGTTGACCGGGTAGTTGAATCGTCAGTCCGTTTGCATCGCGCTGCCAGTTTAAATTGTCTGGGTACCCTAGAAGCTGAACATTGGCAATTTCCGCAGACCATAATCCGGCAGTGCTGCCAAGTGAATTGATTGTCACTGAACCACCGGGCCACGCCAGCGCAATTGCATATAAAGCGTCGTCTTTGGTCGTGAAGCGAATATCCTGACCAGTGAAAGCAGATCGCTGAGTATCGGTGAACTGACCTTCGCTGACCTGCGTCGGGCCTTCGCCAAAAACTTTCCAAGGGCGCGTTCCGTAAATCGCCTCACCATTCTGTGCCAGCCACTCCCCTATTCCAAGGAGGAGTTTTTCCTCTGGCTCAGGAATAGTTCCGTCCGGGCGAGGCCCAATGTTGAGCAGCAGTGTGCCATTTTTGCTGACAATATCAATCAGGTCATCCACAATATCATCAACGGTTTTGTAATCCTGATTCTTGACGTAACCCCATGAGTTTTTCGAGACAGCCGTATCGGTCTGCCAGAACAACTGACGAATGCCAGAAAGCTGTCCACGTTCGACATCATAGACGGCAGTTCCATCAGGGAAGGCATGATGTTTGTAATTGATGGCTACTCCACGATTCCACTGCGCACCCCGGTTATAGTAATAGGCGGCGAACTTCTGGATATAAGGCGCGAATATGTTTTGTTCAATCCACCAGTCAAACCAGACAAGCTGCGGCTGATATTTATCGACCAATTCACAATTTCGAGCCAGCCAGTCGTTGAGATAGGCCTCGTCCGGTTTCGGTTCCCAATCCCGGTTGTACCAGGATTTATCCTCCCAATTTCTAGGGCCGGGTTTGGCTGGCCCGTAAAAGTCACGGTATCGGTCATCCTGAACATCCGAGTCAAACTGCATCCCGCCATTCATGAACCACCAGTGTTCGGCGCGATGGTTCGATAGACCAAAGATGAGACCCTGCTTGCGTACTGCCTCAGCAAGATCGCCAATAAGGTCGCGCTTAGGCCCCATCTTTGCAGCAGTCCAGTTCGAATATGCCGAGTCATACATGGCAAATCCATCGTGATGTTCGGCTACAGGCACAATATAGCGAGCACCTGCTTGCTTGAATACCTGCGCCCAATGATCGGGGTCGTATTTTTCGGCTTTGAACAGCGGAATAAAATCCTTGTAGCCAAATTTTGCATGTGAGCCATATGTTTCGACGTGGTGCTTGAATTCTTCCGATCCCTGCAAATACATATTGCGGGGATACCATTCGTTGCCGAAGGCTGGTACGGCGTACAGACCCCAGTGGATAAAGATGCCGAATTTAGCATCCTGATACCAGTCGGGTACTGAATAGTGTTTGAGCGAGTCCCATGATGCCTGAAATGGCCCATTTGCGATTACCTGATCGATTGCGGTCATTTTGTTCTCATCAAAAATAGTTTTACATCGAATGCGGTTGAACGGTTAATATACACTTTAACCCATTCTATTTCTGGCAGCGAACATGCTATGGATTATGACCCGTTTGACACTTGCTACCCAGGTTAAAGATCAATACTGATTTTCCGCCCTTCGTAACGAATAGTTCGGGTTGATGACGATTCTGATAAAAGGTGATTATGAGGTTTGTCCCCAATCATGATACGAAACTCACGCGAATCCGGCATCCCCGGATAGCTTCCCTGACGATCATGAAGCGTAAGACATCGATTTGCTTCATCCCATGAGACGCGAATCGTGGCGAATTGTCCCTGCTCATAGTTATAGTTATCGCCTTCGTCGTCATACAGGGTGAAATTGTCATTCTGTCCCGGATAAATATGTAAGCTCAGCGGGGCATTGGGCTGCTCATCTGTATACACAATATCGGGGCCAATCGGCAGGATGGAGCCGCTGCGTACATAGAGTGGTATGGTGTCCAGCGCTGTATCCACACATAAGGTTTGTCCCCCTGTGTAGCGCTGCCCTGTCCAGAAATCATACCAATCAGCGCCTTTCGGTAAATAAACTGATTTGGATTTAGTCCCGTCCTTGAGTGGACTGGATTGCGCTGTGTAATACATGGGCTGCGTTATGGGATTCACCAGCAAGGCTGGCCCAAACATGTATTGATCGTCAACATCATAAGTTGCTGGGTCATTTCGGAAATCAAATGGCAGAGCGCGTATCATGGTGTAATCTTCGTGTGTCACCTTGCCTGCCAGTGAATAAATATAAGGGATTAACCTGTAGCGAAGCTGGAGAGATTTTACCAGAGCATCATAGAATGGTTCTCCCGGTTCTCCGAAACGCCAGATTTCGCGCGGTGTATCGGTGCCATGTGCGCGAAACATGGGCAGAAAAGCGGCGTACTGGAACCAGCGCACGTACAATTCGCGGTAGCCTAAATCCTCGACACCGCGATCAAAATCACCATTCCAGAACCAGAGCTTCGGGTCATTTTTAACGAAGAACGCGCCAATATCAGTTGTCCAGTAAGGTAAGCCGGTGGCACAGAAATTCAACCCGTCGGCGATCTGTCGTCGGAGTGTTTCCCATGTGGCGGAAACGTCCCCCGACCACGTAATCGTGCTGTAGCGCTGCTGCCCGGCATAGGCAGAACGGGTCAGATTGACAACGCGCTTGTCGGCGCTGGTTTTACGCTGTCCCTCGTAAATGCCCTGAGAATGCAGCAGTGAGTAGGCGTTGATATATTCCGGGTCAAGATAGCGTTTGGCTTCCTCAGTATTGATTCGCAGGCGTTCTTCCGGTTCCGGTTTAAATGCACCCACCCAATCGGCCTGAAATGGCTCGGTACAATCGCACCACCAGGCATCAATGCCGTGATCGAATAAGCCCTCCCTGGCCTGCTTCCAGTACAGGTCACGCGCCTTTTCCTGAAAAGCATCATAAGTGCCTCCATTGCCAAGCAGATAGCCCTGATCGCGCATCTCACACCAGTTATCTCCTCCTGGATTCATGTTCGGCCAGATCGAAATCATCAGCCGAGCATTTAACTGGTGGAGTTTATCTGTCAATGCCTTTGGGTCAGGAAACCGCTCTGGGTCGAGTGTCTTCTGCCCCCACAGGTCTTGTGGCCATGATTTCCAGTCTTGCACGATGCAGTCCAGCGGGAGACCACGTTCCCGATATTCCTTTACTACGCTGATGAGTTCGTCCTGAGAGACATAGCGTTCTTTCGACTGAATATAGCCAAACGCCCATCGGGGAAGCAGAGTGGCTTTACCGGTAAGATGCCGAATAGAGTGGACAATTTGATCGAATTCCGGCCCGTAGATGAAATAGTAATCGAGTTCATCATCAACGTCCGTCCAGAGATAGGAACCAAAGGCATCGTCATGAAAAGTCATCAGCGAATAGCTGTCAAGCAGGATGCCATAGCCTCTTGTCGAGAGGATAGCTGGGACAACCACCTTCATATTTTGCTGGTATAAATACTGGTGCTGCCCCCGTAAATTCATCATGCCTTCTTCGTGGGAGCCAAGTCCGTACAGGGCTTCACCTTCCATCCATTCGAACTCCAGTTTGGTATGGAAAGCCTGACGGTCAAAAATTTGTTTAGCCGATGGTGTATAGGCATGGACACCATCGGCATCCTTCCTGATCTTGGCCTCAGCATTTTCGTCAAATACCGATTTCATGACCTCAATGGGTACGAGCGTTTTCCCGCCTCGATCCGGTTCTTTCGTCAGAATTTCACCCGAACGATCCAGATAGGTGAACGCGCCAGTCTGCTTATTTATACGAATGGATAGTTTCGACGTTGCAAAGAGAAGGTAAGTATCGGTTTCACGCAGATCAATAGCAACATTCGCAGTTGGCGACTGCTGAATCATCAGACTCGGCTTCGTACTGAACTCTTGAGTTTGTGCGTAGCGCACATGAACAATGTTGTCTGAGTAAGGTGTCAGCTCCAGAAATCCTTTAGGCGTTTCGATAGTCACTATGTTGCTGCGAACAGTGTATTGGATTGATGGCAAGATAAACTCCATATTGAAAAGGAAAACCTTCTGTTACTTGAAATGACCAATATTTCACAGCAGGTGACAAATTCTCCCCAAGGGGTAGGTCGAGTTATAAAGGCCTAGCCTTTGACCGCTCCTGTGGTCAGACCAGAAAGAATGAAACGCTGTCCAGCCAGATAGATGAGTATCACCGGTAGAATCGTGAGTAAGATGTCCGCAGAAACCAGATTCCAACTCTGTTGGTACTGCCCAAAGAAGTTGTAGACTGAAAGTGTCATCGGCCAGTGAGCGCTGTTATTCAGATAGTACAGAGGCAGCAGGAAATCATTCCAGACCCCCAGGAAATTCAGGATGCCAGTCGTCACCAGCACTGGTGTGAGCAGCGGCAGAATAACCCGGACAAAAAGCTGAACCGGCCCACAGCCATCAATGATGGCAGCTTCATCCAGTTCCCTTGGAACAGAGTCGATGAAGCCATACATAATAAAAACCGAAAATGGAATCTGAGTCGCGGTGTAGAGAATGATAATGCCCACCTTCGTGTTAATCAGGTGGGTGATTTGCATAATTTTGGTCAGCGTAAAGAAATTTAGCGGAAGAGCGATACCCATAATCAGGAAGAAGTAGAGAAACCGATTCAGGCGCGTTGGATTCCGTGCCAGAACATAGGCCGCCATCGCTGCAAAAAGGGTTGCCAGAATAGTTGAACTGGAAGCATAGAGTACGCTGTTGAGAAAGCTTGTAACCAGTTTCCCCCTCTCAACTACGGTTGAGAAGTTATCGAGATAAATCGCAGAGGGAAGATCGACACCCATTGAACTGGCCTGTGCGGCGGATTTAAATGCGTTCGTGACAATCAAATATACGGGAATAACCATCAGCAGACAGACGAGGATTGCAACGAAATGGGTACTGACACGTTGAATTCTTTTAGGCCGCATAGATGGCTTACCTCATGCTTTCCACATTATCTATTCGCTGGTTGGTTCGCGCTGCAAGAGGCGAATCACAAAATAGCCAGCAACGATGAGAATGATGAATAAGATACTGGAGACTGCTGTGCCAAGTCCGTACTGTCCTTGCGAAAATGCTCTGAATATTCCAGTCGAAAGGACTTCGGTTGCGTAACCTGGGCCACCATTGGTCAGGGCATAAACGATGTCAAAGACACGCAGACCGTAGAGCACATTGAGCACCGTCACGACGACGATGGCTGGCATCATCATGGGCAAAGTGATATGCCGGAAGCGTGACCAGGCATTCGCGCCGTCTACCTCCGCGGCCTCGTAATATTCGCGGGGGATAGTCTGAAGACCCGCAAGCAGAATAACCATTATGTAGCCGACACCTTTCCAGGTATCAACCCCGACGACAGACATCAGTGCGATGTGTGGATCCACAAGCCAAGGTTTTGCCAGCGTGTCTGCCCCAACACCACGCAAAAAAGTATTCAGGAGACCCGTTGCAGGATTGAGGATTGATTTAAATATTAGTGCAACCACGAGGGTAGGTAACACGGCGGGCAGGTAGATTATCGTCCGGTACAGATGGACAAACCGCTTAACGCCTTCATTCAGGAGAAGCGCCAGCGCAAGACCAAACACTAACTTGAATATACTGGTGTATAAAGTGAAAAAGAACGTATTCGAAATGTAACTTAGATACTGTTCGCCTGGGGAAAATATGGTTTGGAAATTTGTCAGACCGATGAAATTCACCTCATCGGAATAACTGTTCCAGTCGGTAAAAGCATAGGCGATTCCGCTCAGGCTGGGAATGATGAGAAATACAATGTATAGGACAAGGGCTGCCAGCACAAAATAGAAAGGATAGTGGTTTCGGGGTTTCATGAGTTGATCCTGCGATTCAGTCTAGTAACCCCCAATCCGGGTTTCCGGATTGGGGCGATCAAACTATTTTGACCGATGGATCTGATTAAGCTAGCTGCCCCACGCCGGGTCTTTGGCTGCTTTGGCGAGATCGGCGCGTCGCTTGTCAATGCTGGTCAGTACATCTTCCGGCTGCATTGCCCCGGTGAACATGGCGGTCAAATCTTTGCCGATGTCCATCCACTGCGGATTAACGTAGTTGACAGCCGTCTGGTACACCGTGCCACGCTGGGTATGAGCATCGAGGAATGCCTGCTCGCTGTCCGACAGTTTACTCTTCAGGCCGGGAAATGGCAGACTGCTCAATTCAGGTGTGTTATCGATGAGATATTGCATATTGTCGGGCTGTGTGAGGAAATCGAAATACTGTTTTGCCGCGTCAATATTCGGTGAGCCTGAATAGATAAACTTGGTGGGTCCGGCTGGATTGATATTCAAGTTCTGATTGTCCACCAGCGGGATAACAAACGCGCCAATGGTATCGGCCTTCATATCGGGATAGTCAGTTTCAACCTGTTCGGGGAAAGTCAGGTTCGCCAAAATCATCGCGACACTACCACTGGAGAAGACTTTCGTCCTGTCCGCATAGGTATCAGAGAGAGCATTCTGCCCCATGAACCCGGCATCATACAGCTCCTTGAGCTGCTGCACATCCGTCAGCATGGATTCGTTGCCCGCAAAAGTGGCCTTGTTGGCATTCAATTCACTAGCCAAACCAGGGGTGACTTCCTCGTAACGCGGACCGTTCTCAGGGAACCACAGAACATGATGCCAGCCATCCGAGACTGGTTCATAGATCGGCTGAATGCCAGCATCCAGCAGTGTCTGGCAAATTGCCTTGAAATCGTCAAACGTCTTGGGTTCGCTCAACCCATATTTCTCGAAGATCGTTTTGTTGTAGTTGACGACCCAGGTCGTTCCGTAAATATTCCAGAGGGTCAGGCCGTAGACCTTGCCGTTGACTGTTGACTGAGCCAGAACGAGCGGGTCTTCCTGCTTCGCCCACGCTTCGCCAGACAGATCGACAGCATTTTTCTCGACATCATACTGCACCTGTAGGTCGGTGACACCACTCTGCCCACCAAAAATGTCCGGGCCTTCGCCGGAGTTCAATTTGGTCTTCAAAACGTTAAAATATTGATCTGCCGGGATAATCTGATAATCAATGTGGATTCCGGTCTGCTCCTCAAACTTTTGCCCCAAGTCTTGTTCGGATTGGAATACCCACCCCTGGCTGGCGAGATAGGTCAGGGTGACATTAGCCTGTGCGTGGACGGCTACGCTGCCGAGCACGACCATAGACATCACCAAGACGGCGATCAGAATGAATTTTTTCATGATAGCTTCTCCTCTAAATGTACTAACGGAATGATCTTTTTACGAAAGCGATATTCCTGCATCAGGCAAAACTAAACTAGCGGGATAAAACCATAGGCTAACCCTCCATCACAAGCACTGGTTAATGAAATTACTAAAGGTTATTAGAAGAAAATCTGGTTTAAGTCACTGCTTTGGTACTCTCCCTGACCACTAAATTGGGCGCGACAAGAATCTGTTGAGCGGGTAAATCGTGCTGTTTGAGTTTCTCGGTCATCAAAATAGTCGCCTGGTAACTAACCTCATATGGCGACCATTCCAATGTGGTCAGCGAGGGTGTAACGACGCTGGCGAAATCACCACCAAAGCCGATGCTCATTACCGAGCAATCCTGGGGGACACTGCGACCTTGCGCAGCTAAAGCTTTGATACTGCCAGCGGCTGTCAAATGGCTTACCGTAATAATGGCCGTCAGTTCGGGGTTCTCCTGAAGCAAGTCGTGAGTTCCCTCAAAACCTTCTTCAACACTGTTCAACCCAATTTCACGGTAGCTGCTACGGAAACCATAGTGGTTTAGCGCTTGCTGATACCCGTCGAGAGAGCGAACCGAGGGGCCAATTCCAGCTTTACGCCAGGATTCAGGGTAAGTTAGAAATCCAATGTGTCTGTGCCCTAACCCGACCAGATGATTGAACGCCAGAAGCATTGCATTCTCAAAATCAAGGTCAATGAAGGTTAAGCCTTCCAAATCGGCACAGCGACCAATCATGACGAAGGGATAATCATGTTCCCGAAGGAGATTGACACGCCAATCATCCATACGGACTTGAAGCAGGATAATCCCATCAATCTGGCTGCTCCGGTACATGTTGAGTAATGATTCAGGGGTTAGCTGTGATACGAGAAAATTAATGAAATATTCTTTTTCGCTGGCCGCTTCTGCTGTGCCAGTGAAATAGGAGGTTTCAATAGCGTTACTGAGATCGTGAGGGGATTCGATAGGATGATGCAGCGCCAGAGTCATAGTCGCGCCCCCACGCAAACGGCGAGCCTGAGTGTGGGGAGTATAGCCTAAGGTGCGAATAGCATCGTTAACACGTTGGCGTGTTTCGTCAGCTACATATTCCTTGCCGTTGAGGATGCGTGAAACGGTTGGGATAGATACACCAGCAGCTTTGGCGACATCCCCTATAGTGACACCACGATTTTCACTACGAGCAGTAGTATTCTTTTTGGTCATGAAAAATAATTTTTCTGATAACGATTTCTGATAACGTTATCAGAAATCATGTGAATTGTCAATAAGTTTGAAAATCGGAGAGGCTGAATGAGGATTTCTGGTGTTGAAATTTAGTAGAACCATAGCCTAGTTGACCGCTGTACTTTGTCACCTTAATCGTTTAATATCATACATCAAGGACATTCTACAACGAAAGTCTAAAGTAATATGGCAATTCGAGCTTTTATTTTTGATTTGGACGGCGTTATTACGGATACGGCAGAATTCCACTACCGAGCCTGGAAACGCCTGGCTGATGAAGAAAACATCTCATTCACTCGTGCAGACAATGATCAACTTCGCGGTGTCTCGCGGCGTGAGAGCCTGAATCGGATCCTAAAAGGGAAGATTATTGAAGAGGCAACAGCATTAGCCTGGATGGAGCGGAAAAATTCTTATTACAGCCAGTATCTGGAAACCATCACACCTGATAATTGTCTGCCGGGGGTTATGGATTTTTTGGCTGAAGCACGCAGCATGGGAATTTTGCTCGGTATTGGTTCTGCCAGTAAGAACGCGCGGACAGTACTCGAACGATTGGAAATTCTTGACCTATTCAATGCTATTGGCGATGGTCATAGTGTGGTCAATTCTAAACCCGCATCCGATCTGTTCATATGGGTGGCAGGGAGATTGAATGTGTCCCCATTGGAAGCCGTGGTTTTTGAGGATGCTGAAGCAGGCATTGAAGCTGCCTTGACAGGAGGCTTTCATGCCATTGGCATCGGGTCGGCGAATGTTTCCCGTGCGCATATGGTAGTATCGGGTCTACAGGCCATTACCCCGCGCGAGGTGTTACAAAACTGGCTAAGCCGACGGAACCCCACATGACTCGCGGATAATCAAGGTTGGTGGAATCAAGCTGTGACAATCATTCCACTTACCTTTATTCAGCCCTGTATTGAGAATACGGACAATCTCCTGCCCGATTTCCCCAATGGGCTGGCGAACCGTCGTTAAGGGTGGATGCAGATATTGTCCCATCGGTATATCGTCAAATCCAACAACCGATAGATCACGACCAATCGTCAAACCAAAGGCTTCTGCCTGATTGAGAATGCCGATGGCCACCAAATCAGTAATCGCAATAATCGCCGTAGGACGCTCGTTCGCGGGAAGCTGCATCCACTGCATCAGGGCGTGTCGTCCAGCCATTTCACTGTGCTCATCGCGGATCAGATATTCGGGCGAAAAAGGAAGACCCACCAATTCCAACGCCTCGATATAGCCCTGAACGCGGAAGCTGCCGGAAATGGATTCTTCAGGCCATGCGACCATGGCGATTCGCTCATGCCCCAGAGAAGTCAAATAATTGACAACGCTTCGCACGCCCTCGCGACCATCCGTATCTACCCAGGGAAAATCCCAATTGGCGTTCGCGCGACCAAAGCTCACAAAAGGGAAACCCGCATCCATCAAAAAGCGAATTCTTCTGTCATCACGAACTGTGCCCGATAAAACAAAGCCATCCAGCCGCTGCATTCGAATCAATTCATCGTAAACGGGTTCAGGATTATCCTGCTCGTGCGTAAATGTCAGCAGGTGATAACCCGCCGCCTCAACGGCCTGAGCAAGATAATAGGCGAAACGGTCTAACACCGGGTTCACTTCATCATCACGGACTTTATGCCAAGCATAGCCAATTAACCGGGTTTGACTGGCCTTTAGATTTCGAGCGGTGACATTGGGCGTATAACCGATGCGTTCAATGGTTTCCAGTACCTGGCGACGTGTTTCCTCGCTCACGAAGGTCATTTTGTTATTCAGAACATATGAAACAGTAGCGATAGATACCCCTGCTTCCCGCGCGACATCTTTGATGGTTGGCATCTCATCTTCCTAGTGTAACTGGGTGGCAGCCCCATCATACAGCAATGTGTTGCCAAAATACCAGCAAAGGTCAAGAAAAGTCATGCCTGAATCAATCTGACCTGAAGGGGAAATTGTGCAACTTATATAATTTTGCCAGATTTTCTGGCAAATAGTTGGCTAAAACGCGCAAATCCGCTATATTAAACGTTTAAGTGAATTAAACGTTTAAGCTGCTTATTGCTGGTTTGGAGAAATTCATCGTGCGTCAGAAGCTCTGGGAGATAGAAGAATTCCCGTTTCATCCTGAAAAACTGAACCACTACGAGACTCTTTTCACCATTGGCAACGGCTATCTGGCGACACGCGGGACATTTGAAGAAGGCTATGAAGATGATCTGCCGACAACCATGGTGCATGGTATTTTTGACCATGCACCGGGGATGCTGGTGCCAGAGTTAGTTAACTCGCCAAACTGGCTGCCCATTCATCTGACCATTGACAGAACCCCTTTCCGCCTTATCAATCAGAACAATACCGATCTGAAACCCACTGGCGGCGCAGTTTTAGGCTACAAGCGCAGGCTGCTTATCAATCAAGGTGTACTTCGGCGTGAAGTTTTATTCCGCGCCGAGTCCGGTTCGATTGTCCGCCTGATTTTTGAGCGTTTCGCCAGCCTTGCCAATCAACATGTCATGGCGCAGCGTGTACAACTTATCGCCGTAGATGGTGAACCGGAAATTGAAGTCAAATCCTTCATTGACCAGCATGCGACCAATCTCGGCGTTACCCATTGGGGTGATGCGCAGATCAACAGTTGGGACAACACCATCGGCCTTGAAATGAAAACACAGCAGTCCGGCTATCGCATCGGCATGGCATCACATTTCGTCGCGCCCAATGCCGTCACGGGAAAAGACCCTGAACAGGGATTTGTCACGCAAGCACATTTCCGCCTGGGTCACGAGCAGTCGATTGAACTGTTGAAATTCACCACCATTTACACTAGCCGCGATGTCGAAAAGCCGCTTGATGCTGCGATTACTGAACTGGCGGCCTTATCCAAAAAACCCGATTACGACGCACTACTCAAGGCGCATCAGGCCGAGTGGGCGCAATATTGGCAAAGCAGCGATGTAGAAATCGAAGGCGACGAATTCGCGCAGCTTGCTATCCGCTTTACGCAGTATCACATCCTGATTGCTGCACCCCGTCATGACGATGATGTCAGTATTGGCGCGAAAACGCTCTCCGGTACTGGCTACAAAGGCCACGTGTTCTGGGATACCGAACTGTTTATCCTCCCACCACTCATCGTCACACAGCCGAAAATCGCACATAACCTGCTGATGTATCGCTATCACCGGCTGGCAGGCGCACGGAATAAAGCCAAAACCAATGGCTATGAAGGCGCAATGTACCCCTGGGAAAGTACCGATACAGGCGAAGAAACTACGCCGCAGTGGTCAGACCCGCAGCCAGATGGTTCGCGCATTCGCATCTGGACAGGTGACAGCGAACAACATATCTCGACGGACATCGCCTATGCGGTGCTGCAATACTGGCGCTGGACAGGTGATGATGACTTTTTACTGAAATATGGTGCGGAAATCGTGCTGGATACGGCGGTTTTCTGGGGCAGCCGTGTTGAAGCTAAAAATGGGCGCTACGAACTTTCGCAGCAAATCGGTCCGGATGAATATCATGAAAATGTCGATAACAGCGTTTTTACCAACAGTATGGTCGTCTGGCATCTCAAGCAGGCGTTGATGCTGTTGGAATGGCTGAAGCAAAACGCGCCATCCGATGCCGAACGGCTCGCGGGCGCACTTTTTCTGAGTGAAGCTCGCCTCGATCACTGGCAGGATGTGATTGAGAAGATGTTTATCCCATTTGATGACGAAAAACAGATTCATATTCAATTCCCCGGCTTCTTCGAACAGGAATATATCCCGGTCGAGCATTATGAACCGCGCACCCTCAGCGTTCAGGCCATCATCGGACATAAACGCAGCATTCAGACCCAGGTCATCAAACAGCCGGATGTAGTCATGCTCATGGCCTTGCTGGGCGATGAGGTCGGTTCGCGCGAAGTGATGATGAATAACTGGAACACCTATTTTCCCCGCTGCGATCATGGCTCATCCCTCAGTCCAGCGGTACATGCCTGGGTCGCGGCGCGCCTCGGACTGGATGAAACCGCCTATGACATGTTTGAACATGCTGCCTCGATTGATCTGAACGACAACAAAGGCAACGTGCGGGATGGCATTCACGGCGCAGCCAGCGGCGGATTATGGCAGGCACTCGCATTTGGTTTTTGCGGCCTGCATATCAATACCGATGGTGAATTGGCGCTTGACCCTCGTTTACCGGAACACTGGAAACGGGTGTCCTTTACGGTGAACTATCGGGGTAAACAACGGCGCATTACCGTTGATAACCCCGAAAAAGTTGCCTCGAGAGCGTGACGAGGCTGTTGAATCACGCAGAGAATATAAATTATGGAGGAGAGTATGCGTAAGTTCTTTGTATTCGTAGCAGTCATGGTGCTGGCGCTTTCGCTCACCGGTCTGGCACAGGCACAAGACCCGGTTACACTGCGTCTGGCGGGTTGGGCTTCCAGCCCTGCGGAAGATGCCGCACTGCAAACGATGTTGGATGCTTTTATGGCAGCCAACCCCGATATTAAAGTTGAGTTTAATCCGCTGCCGGAATACGCCACCACCATGCAGACCGCGTTTGCCAGTGGCGATTATGCTGAAGTGTTCTATGTCAACAGCGATGTCTTCAATTCATGGGCAGACGCAGGGGTAATCGCGGATGGTTCGGATAAAATCGAAAATCCCGATGACATTTTCCCCGCTCTGCGTAATATGTTCACGAAGGATGGTACACTCTATTGTCCGGCGAAGGATTACTCGATCCTCGGCCTGGAATATAACAAGGCCATGTTCGATGCGGCAGGTGTCGCTTATCCGACTGCCGACTGGACATGGGATGACCTGAAGGCTGCGGCTGAAAAGCTGACCGGAACCGATAAGGACGGCAATAAGGTGATCGGTCTGGTACTGCCTGCTGACCTGAACCGCTGGCTGCCCTTCGTTTATCAGAATGGCGGTTCGCTGTTCGATGCCGATGGCAATTATACCTTCAACAGTGACGCGACCACTGGCGCGATCAGCTACTTCCTCGATATGGTCACAGCCGGAACCGCCGCGCCGAGTTCAGCAGTGGACTCTGGTTGGGGTGGTGAAGCCCTCTGGAAAGGCCGCGCCGCGATGGTCATGGAAGGCAACTGGGTCATTCAGCCGATGCTGGATAACGCGCCTGACCTGCAATGGGGCGTTTCCGAACTGCCGAAGGGACCGGATGGTGGACAGGCCACTATGATTTACTCGGTATGCTACGGCGTGAATGCCAAGAGCAATGCCCATCCCGATGAATCGTGGAAGCTGGTCAATTTCCTGACCGGCGCAGAAGGCGAAATGATGGTTGCTACCAGCGGCTTCGGTGTACTGCCGACTCGTGCCAGCGCGACACAGGCATGGCAGGATACCTGGACGAAGAAGCTGACCGATATGAAGATGGGTGATCTGGCAGCCGAACTGGGTTCATTCCCGGCTGGTGCGGCTTATGCGGTACCCTGGATTCTGCCTGCGGGTTGGAATCAGTTCAACGATACCTTCAACGCCAGCCTACAGGAAGCCTTCAGCGGTAATAAACTGGCTGAAGATGTTGTCAGCGATGCTTCTGCCGTTGCTGACGAACTCATGAAGAAATAAATAGCACTCTGCTCTCAGGGACACGCCGAAACGTGTCCCTTTCTAAAAATTGCTTATTGATAGAGGGAGGAAGTCGTGCAGCATACCGCGACCTTGCCAGCCACCCGAACTGCGACACTTGCAGACAAACGGCGTGAAGAAGTCATAGTGGGTTACAGTTTCCTACTGCCTGCGCTCCTTATTTTCCTGATCTTCTTGATTATCCCCATCCTGATTTCGCTCTATTTGAGCTTTACCGATTGGAACGGAATCACCCCGTTAGCGGAAAAAGATGCCTTTCAGATGGTTGGTTTGGAAAATTATGCTGACCTGCTCATTAACCCCGGCATTCGCCAGCAGGATTTTTATAAATCACTGAAAAACACAGTCTATTATGTGCTTGGCGTGGTTCCGACGCAGACCATTCTCGCCCTGCTGTTAGCTGTGGTGGTCAATCAACGCTGGTTGAGGGCTAAAGGTTTCTTCCGAACGGCTTTTTATTTCCCGTCCATCACCTCATCCGTCGTGATTTCACTCATCTTCATGTGGATGTTCACACGGGGAGGACTGGTCAACAACCTGATTAAAGCCATCGTGCCGAACTACCAATCGGTGAACTGGTTGGACGACGCGACGGGCTTATTCCATAACATTCTTGGTGCGTTCGGCATCACTCTCAAAAGTGCGCCGGAATGGGTGCGCTCGGAAATCGCCGGACTGCGCATCTGGGATTGGATCAGCGGCCCCAGCACGACCATGCTGACCATCATGATACTGAACACCTGGACGACTATCGGGACGATGATGGTGATCTTCCTTGCTGCACTGCAAAACATCCCCGGTCAGGTGTATGAAGCGGCCTATGTCGATGGCGCGACAATGTGGCAGATATTCCGCAAAATCACAGTCCCCCTGCTCCGTCCGACGATTTTCTTCGTCGTCACGCTCGGCCTGATCGGATGCTTTCAGGTATTCGACCAGATATTTGTGATTTCCAGCGGTGGCCCCGCCAAAACGACGGTTACGATTGCTTACATCGTTTTCCAGAATGGCTTCAAAAATTCCGCAATGGGTCTGGCAGCAGCAACTGCGATTGTGCTGTTCATTATCATTTTTACATTCACCATGCTTCAGCGCCGCATTGTTGGCGAACGCGCGGACGAATAGGGAGGAACTATGGCGACAGCAGCAACAACCCTTCCAGACCATCAACAGAGCAAAGGCTTTCGAATCAATATCCGTCACATCCTGACCATCATTGGTGCGATATTCCTGATCTTCTTCGCGCTGGTACAGGTCATGCCGTTTGTCTTTACAGTGGTCAATTCCTTTAAGTGCCTGCCATCTATTAATTCCAATCCGCTCGCGCTTTTTCCTGCACCGCCCATCGGCATTTCCTGCACGAATGAGAAAGGCGGTCAGCGCCCTGCTGATGAAACCTCTACTGCTGCATCCTTCAATCCGAGTCTGGATGGCTACCTGAAAAGCAGTGACCCACGCATCCCGCGCTGGTTGTTCAACAGCGTATTCCTTTCCGTATCGGCAACTGTATTGCATCTCCTGCTGGACTCGATGGCAGGTTATGCACTGGCACGGCTGAAATTTCCCGGCAACCGCCTATTCTTTTTCATCATTCTCGGAACCATGATGATTCCCGGCATTGTCCTCATCATCCCGCGTTTTATCATCATGCGCTCGCTGGGAATGCTGGATACTTATCAGGGGCTTATTCTTCCAGCAGCGACCAGCGCGTTCGGTATTTTCCTGATGAAGCAGTTCTTCGAATCGATCCCGACAGAAATTGAAGAAGCCGCACAGGTCGATGGAGCCAACCGTTATGTGATGTTCTTCCGCATCATCCTGCCGATGGCGACTCCGGCTTTGACCGCTTTAGCCATCTTCAGCTTTCAGGGCATGTGGAATGCCTTCCTTGACCCGCTCATCGTGGCACAACGCAACCCTGACCTGTGGAATCTGCCGTTAGGTTTAGCCTTGCTGCGCGGCAATTTCGGCTCGGCGCTCCCCTGGGATGCTTTTCTGGCAGGTTCAGTCGTGACAACCTTACCGCTGGCACTGGTCTTTTTCTTCTTCCAGCGTTACTTTGTCGAAGGGGTGAATTATTCCGGTCTGGCAGGGCAGTAACCGTAAACGTGCAATTTTCGACTCCTGAAAGAGGCGAATAGAACTTGAATGATGTGATCCCGATGGTGCTATGTTGACCGCCGCATTCATGGCAGCAGTTTCTCTCATCGCTGCCCCGCCGAGGGGGTCGGCGGCGGCGATGACGGGGAAAACGGCGAGAACGGCGGCGGCTTCCCGGATTGCCATTTTGCCGGGAGGGTGGATGGTGGTAATTTCGGCAAAATCGGCAGCAGCAAATAGAAATTGCGCAACCCGATTCGGTTCAGCCCGGAAAAGACAATGGCATTGGGCATAAAAATCCAGTTCCTCTACTGTGTACAAGTACATGAAGGGTAGCACAGACAAACTGGAAAAGGGCTACTTTTTGGTAAACTTTTCGGTATGTATTTTCTAACCCTTCACATCGCCTAAGAAGCGGTTATGAAGCATTCAACCAACCGGCTGTGTCTTTGGAGGAAAAGGTGTGAAGTTATCCTGCTTTTCGCATAAGCAGCAGATAAAATGGGACATGAGTCATTGCGTCCCACACATACGATCATGATTACCGGACTGCTGACCTGCTGGCGTGGACTGCGCCACCTGAATCATCGCGGCTATATTTATATCTGGGGGAATCTTTTCTGGTTTCTCCTCTCGCTGCCTATCGTGACTGCTCCGGCGGCATGGGCAGGGCTGATTAAAATGAGCCACACGGCTTACACCGAACGCCATGCTGACCTTAACGATTTCTGGGATGGTTTTAAGGAAAATCTGCGGCGCGGATTGGCGATGGCTGTCCTGAATATCATCATCATCGGCATCAATATCAGCAACCTGGTCGCCTATCAGAATCAACCCGGTTTTCTCTTTCTGGCGCTGCGCTGGATGTGGATTGCCGCGCTGTTAATCTGGATAACGCTACAGTTCTATATGTGGCCTTTGTTCTACCAGATGAAAGAGCCGACTCTGCGCGGTGCGGCACGGAATGCGCTGGTCATGATGTTCTTAAACCCCGGCTTTACGCTTGGCCTGTGGATTGGAATCGCCCTTATCATTATTTTCAGCACTGTTTTGGTCGGCGCATGGCTGCTGTTGACGGGCAGCCTGCTGGCCGCAACTGCCACTGGCGCGGTTTTTGATAGATTGGCGGCAACAAGTCTGCATCCAGCCGTCGAGAGTGCCACTGATGAACAATCCACAACTCCTTTAGAAGGTTGATTAGTCGGTGGTGATCATATGGTAAGCGATGAAATTATGGGTCTATAAGGGCGGTTCGCGAACCGCCCCTACAAAATTCGATTTGCAGGTTGCACTGATGTTTATCATCACGTACTTTGCAACCACTACCTCAACATAAGGCAAACTGGAGCGGTACTTTCGCGCCGCTCATCCGATAAACTGAACGATGCCCCTAGGTAGGACAACAATATGTGGTGGATACACTCACAATGAATTATTTTACGGCGGACGCGATGTATCGCGTCCCTACAACAGCAGCGGAAGCAGATACCCTTTAACCGGGTGAAATGCTTATCCACCGTTTAATGTGGTGCTACCCCCATTATATGTTTCTCTCAAATCATCAATGTGAGGCAGCTTCATTTATTCAGGAAAA
>JBGAGR010000022.1:0-45637 GCA_044226645.1 Aggregatilineales bacterium | reverse complement strand
GTATCAGTGAGGGGGACACTCGTGAAGAGGCGTTAGCCAACATCAAAGAAGCGATTGAACTCCATATTGAGAGCATGATTGCTCATGGCGAAGGTATCAGTGAGGGGGACACTCGTGAAGAGGCGTTAGCCAACATCAAAGAAGCGATTGAACTCCATATTGAGAGCATGATTGCTCATGGCGAAGGATGTATCAGTGAGGGGGACACTCGTGAAGAGGCGTTAGCCAACATCAAAGAAGCGATTGAACTCCATATTGAGAGCATGATTGCTCATGGCGAAGACGTACCCGAAGATGTAGCTATTGAGCTAGAGGCCGTTTGAAATGCTCCTCGAAATGCGTGCATCTGAGTTTACAGGTAAATTTGGAATTGTGCCGCCAGACGTTAAAACATCAGGCTACCGAGTGCGGCGGGAAGGGCACTAAAGGCCCTCTGACCCGCCTCAAATCCCTTCACTGAACGAACTATCTTCCACATCGCCCATAGCGACAGAGATTTGTTTGACATCCCTTACTGGACAAATTTTAATCACCTCTCATTCAAAAAGAAGAAAATCATTTTGGGTGTGACGGGTAATTTTGTGCCTGGAATACAGCCTTACCGTGAAAGTTAGGCTCATTACTTCATAGAAACGGTGCGTCTGTTCAGGATTTATTCACAATTTCCGGCTACACTTGAAACGCAGCAATCCACCGCGCGTCTAATCAACGAATTATTGATTGATTCTGTTAAGCTGAATGATTGAAAAGAGGTATACGGAATGCGAAGCATCACGCGACTAAGCCGGTTTTTCCTGCTGGCTGCGCTTTTACTGATGGCTACAACTGTTTTTGCGCAGGACAGCACGCCCGATCCGAACGAGCAATTTGTGGGCGATGCGCGCTACCCCGCGCCAGATTTCCCCACAGGCGAGGATTGGCTGAATGTCAAAAATCCGCTGACGATTCAGGATTTGCGCGGCAAGGTCGTCATTCTTGATTTCTGGACATACGGCTGCATCAACTGCATCCATATGATGCCGATTTTGCATCAGTTGGAAACCAAATATGGCGATGCACTGGCGATCATCGGCGTGCATTCCGCCAAATTCGCCAACGAAGGCCAAACCGAGAATATCCGCCAGATTGTGCAGCGCTATGGGCTGGAGCATCCGGTCATCAATGACAGCAGTTTCGCGACATGGAACACCTACGGCCCGTATGGCGTAAACGCATGGCCGACCTTTGTGGTCATCGACCCGCGCGGCAATTTATTCGCGGTGCAGCCCGGAGAAATCCCCTTCGAGGCATTCGATACGGTCGTGGGCGGAATGATCGCCTATTTCGACAGCCAGAATGAGGTCAACCGCGATCCGCTGCCGATTGCGCTGGAGAGTGACAAGCAGCCGGGAAGTGCCCTATCCTTCCCCGGTAAAGTGCTGGTGGACGCAGCAGGTGGGCGTTTGTTCATCTCCGACAGCAGCCATAACCGCGTCATCATCAGCGATTTGAACACATATGAAGTGCTGGACGTGATCGGATCGGGCGCGCAGGGTGCAGCCGATGGCAGTTACAGCGAAACGACATTTTATACCCCGCAAGGCATGGCGCTCAAAGGCAATACGCTGTACATCGCAGATACCAATAATCACCTGATTCGCGCGGTGAATCTAACGGATCGTACCGTCAAGACGGCTGCCGGAACGGGTCATCAGGGTTATGGCGCGGTACAGGCTGGCAGACCGCTGGAAACTGATCTGAGCAGTCCCTGGGATTTGGCTTTTGACGATCAGGATAATTTGTACATCGCGATGGCAGGGGTGCATCAAATCTGGGTGATGTCGCTGAATATTAACTCGGTGGGGCCGTTGATTGGGGATGGACGTGAAGGACTGCAAGATGGCAGTTTCCTAAATTCGGAACTGGCTCAACCGAGCGGGTTGTTTTTCCGCGATGGCATTCTGTATTTCTCCGACGCGGAATCGAGCAGTGTTCGCGCGGCTGATCTGGCAGCGGGACAGGTGACGACGCTGGCCGGGCCGACCAGTAATGATCTGTTCGCGTTCGGCGATAAAGACGGGACATTAGGCGACGCGCGCTTGCAGCATACGCTGGCGGTGACGGGCGCGGATAACGGTCTGCTCTATGTGGCGGATACCTATAACAGCAAAATCAAACTGCTTGACCCGGTACAAAAATCCATCTCTACCCTGTTTGGCTTAGGCGGTGACGGCGGCTTCCTTGACGGCGATGCTGCACAGGCACAGTTTGACGAACCGGGCGGATTGGCTTTCAACGCAGGTAAGCTGTATGTGGCGGATACGAATAATGATGCAGTACGGGTGATTGATGTGGCGGCGGGAACTGTCAGCACGATTAATTTCCCGAACCCCGAAGCGCTGCAAATTGCCGATCAGGTGACGGTAGTCGGCAGCAATACTGCGCAGGGCTTGACGATTCAGGCTGAGGCGCAGACTGTCGCGGCGGGAGAGGGCGAAATCCTGCTGAATATCGCGCTGCCGGAAGGCTACAAGCTCAACACCATCGCGCCCTTCATAGCGGATTGGTCATCAGATGGAGCCGCTATTCAGATAAGCGCTGACGATCAGGAACAAAGCATCGTCGCGCCGGAACTGCCCATCCATGTCCCCGTGACCCTGAGTGAAGGCAGCGCCAATCTGACAGGTGATTTGACGATTTACTACTGCGAAGCCGTGAACGAAAGCCTGTGCTTTATTGATCGTGTGGCGGTGGCGGTTCCTGTGACCGTCGCAGCAAACGCATCCGCGACAGCCATTCAAATCGAGCGTGCGATTGTTCCGCCTGCTGTTTCGACGAGTGGGGGAATATAATATTTTGCCGCCAGACGTTAAAACGTCCGGCTACCAAGTGCGGCGGGAAGCGTCCCTAAAGGGATTTCCTACGGTCACTCTAAAGACGCTCTAACCCGCCTCAAATGCGATACGCGCTGCCACATTGATCAAACTTTGTCCAAAAGTGTCAGTTAGCCAGATTACACAGCGCAATCGCTCTACCTTAGGCTTCATCTCCGCAGACAGGAGGAGCGTTTCCGAAACAATATTGGAAATGCTCCTCCTATTCATTCGATTATGAGGATTTGAGGACACGATATACGGGTCAATGTATCGTGTCACTACGGGGATTCGAAGAATTCAACCAGCGCGGGAGCAAGTGCTTCGGCAGCGACTTCGTGGGTCTGCCCTTCCAGTGTGCGATGCTGCGCGTTGGGGATAGCTTTCGCCAGTGCCAGCGCGGTGATATGCATGAAGGGAAACTCGCTTGCTCCACCATCTATGACCAGCGTGGGTATTTTTAAATGAGCAGCCTTTTCAGCAGGTACAGAAGCGTCATCTCCCATCGCGGCGGCATCGTAAGCAATCGTAGGCGCTACGGCTTCAAACATCGCCCACATGGGATGCTGGCGCATTCCTTCCAGATGGTCGGGGGGCATTCCCAAGAGCATCATGAACAGCCCTACTGCATCCCCATGACGACCTTCGGCAAGCGTTTCTCTAAGCGCCTTGCGGAAATTGATCCATGCCTGTCGCGCCGCCAGATCATCGTTATAAGGCGGTTCGTAGAGCGCGAGTTTTTTGACTTTGCTGCCCAACTTGAGTGCCGCTTCAAAGGCCAGCGCCGCGCCAGAGGAGATGCCGAACAGGAAAGCCGGCTCGCCAGCTAAGTTAATGAGGGCTTCGATGTCTTCGATTTCACGCTCAACAGCGAAGGGCTGCGTATCCGTGCTGTCGCCACGTCCGCGACGATCATAGTGATAGACCGTAAAATGCTCCGCCAGGAGGGGAAAGGCTGCCAAATGAGCCGTTTCCGAGTCCATCGCGCGCTGTTCGAACGCGCCACCCACCAGAATAAGTGGTGATCCGCTGCCCGATTGATCAAAGGCAATTGTGGTTCCATCGGCTGAACGTACCTGGTTCATCAAATCTCCCTTTTGTGTTCTTCGTACCATCATTTGAAGCCTGCTGTCCAGAACAAATATACCATATTAGTTATATAACCGTCAAGGTATATAAAGAAATTGTGTTCGATTTTTTACAAAGTTTTGATAGTTTACAGACATTGTACCCGGCCTGATCCATTGCGCTCAACATGCAACCACCCTACAATGAAATAATCGCGGTAATCCTCGCACGCATCCCGCAACGACCTGCCCCATGAGGATTCAAGTTCGATAGGAAGACGCTATGTGGAAATTCATATTCCTCACGCTGCTGCTGCTGGTGACGATGGTCGGTGTGGTTTTTGCGCAAACTGATGACTGTCCGCCTGTAGTCGAAGAAACCCTGAATTCAATTAGCACTATATGTGATGCATTGGGGCGTAATACAGCCTGCTACGGCGCGAGTAAGGTCGAAAGCACGACGGTTACGCAGCCGCGTCCGGCGAACTTTTTCGTCAATCCCGGCGATTACGGCGAACTGGCTCAATTCCGCGAGATTGCTCCACAGCCGTTGGACGAGATTAACAACACGTTCGGCGCAGCGGTCATGAATTTGCAGGCGAATCTGCCGAATACGCTGCCGGGACAGGGTGTTATATTCCTGCTGGTAGGCAATGCGCGGCTGACCAATGAAGTAGCGCAGGACAGCACCGAGCAAACGGCTTTCCAATCCTTCTATTTTCTGCCGGGAGTGAACAAACCGGGCTGTTATCAGGCGGAACCGATGCTGACCATTCAGACACCGGGGAATGTCGAAGTCAGGATTACCCTCAACGGTGTCGAACGGGTCATGAGTCCCAGCACACTGCTGACTATTACGCCTTCCGTTTGCACCATTCATCGCGGCTATATCACGTCCCATGCGGGTGATAAAACGACCAATCTGCTGGCTAACCAGACCGTCGATATTCACATTGAGGATAATGGAGCCATCAAGGTTGATGATCTGCGCGGCATCAGCCAGCGTGAATATGAGCGCGGCGTGGAGATTCAGACTGTGCTGAATGCGCTGGCAAAGACGAATGATTGGGCAGAACAGTATATTGGTGAAGCACCGGCATTCGCCGCAGAACCTACCGCGGCAGCAGCAACAGCCCAACCGACTGAATCAGCCTGCCTGCCCTATACGGTGGTTCCCGGTGATACGTTACGAAAAATCGCCACGCTGTACGGCACAGGGATGCAGGACATTGTTGACGCGAATCATCTGGCCAACCCGAATCTGATTTTCGCCGGACAGCAGCTTTGCATTCCAAATGCAGGCAGCGGGTTTAAGCCGCTATCGGGTGGATAATAAGCGCAAAAACTCTCTTAGTTTGAGGTATAAAGAGGCATGTTATCAAGACATGTCTCTTTTTTTGTAACAGTCGGCGCTGTGCTGTGTCTTTATAGGCGGAAGAGATGGGGGTAGGTATGATCGCACCCGACCACGAGGATCATAACAACCGGGACGAAATCCGCATCATGCAGGCATCCCGCGCTGACCTGAGTTATTTTGCCCCGCTGTATGATCGTTATTTTCCGCGTATCTATCATTACTGTTTGCGGCGCGTCGAATCGGAAGAAGCGGCAGAAGACCTGACCAGCGTGATTTTCACGCGCGCCCTGACAGGTGTTCAGGATTTCGCTGGCGGGTCGGTGGCGGCGTGGTTATTCCGCATCGCCCATAACATGGTTGCCAATCATTACCGCAGCCGGCGGCCTTCTATCTCATTCGACCAGAGTGATTTTGAATTAGCTTCCGAAAGCAACGAACCTATCGAGGCCGTGATTCTGGCGGAGCAGCAGCGGACGCTCAATGACCTGATGAGCAGTTTGTCCGACGAACAGCGCGAACTGTTGGCCTTGAAAATCGCAGGCGGTCTGACAGCGGAAGATATTGCCACTGTTCTGGGTAAAAGCGCCGGAGCGGTTCGAGTAGAGCTGCACCGCATCATCAAGCGGATGCGCACCCTGTGTGAAGAAAGGGGCCTAGCATGAGCGAAGCCGAACTGATTGACCGATACATAGATGCTTTAAAACGCGATGCCAAAGCGCTCCCGCCCGCCGGTCTCGATGCAGGTACGGCTGATTTTGTGCGTGCGCTGGTTTTATCGCAGCAGGCAAAAACGCCGAGCAGCCATTTGCAGGATCGGGTGTGGCATAAAGCATTGACTCAGGCTGAAACGAGCGGCGGAAATTTCTCGACCTGCAAAACATCGTCCAATGGCTCATCCCAGCATGTGTCTCATCTAAAATCGGGCGAACGCCTCCAGATGGATGATGTCAGAATGCTGATGCCTGAACCTACTCTATCCAGTATTCCGGCAACCCGCCCACCACAGCCACGCTACCTGCTGCAATACACGGCGACGATTGCGGCTGTGCTGCTGGTGCTGGTGGTCGCGGGGAGCCTACTGATTCAGATGGCAAAAACACCCAGCACAGGCTATCTGGCATTGGTGGAAGCTACCGAGGAACCGACTATCGAGCCGACTCCGGTCTGTAACGGAAGTACGGATTATATGGCGCAGGGTGAGGACAGTATCGCGTCGGGTGATTATGCGGCAGCACTTTCGGCTTACAACTGCGCCCTTGAACTCGATTCAACCAATCCGGCGGCACATCTGCTGCGTGGGGCATTAGCAGGCGCGAACGGCGATTATGACCAGTTGGGTTATGACTACTACACCTTCATCATCCACAATGACGTAAATGTCACCGATTACACACGAAAGCCCGTTCTAGAGATTCTCCCGACCCTGAAAACCGCCATTGAAGCCCGTCCGGATGATGTTGTGCTGTATCAACTGCGCGGTCTGATTATTACCTCCACCATCCTGGACACACCTATTGATATGATCCGTCTGATGGACATCGCGCCGGACAATCCTATCGGTTATCTCTTCAGCCATAACTGGCCTTATACCTATGATTTCAGCGATGCAAAATTGCAAAAAGCCATCGAACTCGCGCCCGATTCTGCCCTGCTGGATTTCTGGTTATCGAGGGGCATAACGGCGCAAAATGCGGCAGAAGCCAAGCCCTATTTTGACCGGGCGATACAAGCTAATCCAACCCATCCCTTTGCTTATCAGGCACGCGGCATTATTAACGCTTTACTAGGAGATATGACGGCTGCCGCTAACGATTTCTACCACCATACGCAGCTTAGTCAGGCCTATGACCTGGTGCAAAATAGTCTGGTGATCGGGGAGCGGTTTGATCTGAAGACCGCTGTTGAAGGGGTTTCGCGCCTGCCATTCAACGCACGTAAAGGGCAATCTCTGAACGTGAACTTCTTTTACAATACGGGGAGATTTCCACCAACGCTAATCGTACTTGACCCACAAGGGAACGTCATGGCTGTTCCCTACAAAGTTGAAGATACCAGCGAAGCCACCCATATTGAACAGTTGATTATTCCTGAATCAGGTGTCTATACCCTGCTAGTGAAATCCAATTCGGATAGCAGCATGACCATTCTGGTCACGGGAACAACAAAATAATTCAGCTTTTATAAGTTTTCACAATCAAGGTTCGCACTGGAATCCATGCCGCAGCGTCATGGGATGGATTTCGTGCCGCTGTTTGCTGGTCGAATATCAACAGAGGATATAGCCATGTTTACCAGAAGAAGTGCTTCTCGAAAATTCATCATCCTTAGCCAGAACAGGCGGCCAGTTGGGCTGATATTTCTGCCACAGATGTTTCGTTTATCGCTGATGACCATCGCCAGTCTGTTTGCCGTCACCATCGGGCTAAAGCTGGGGCAGGAGGAATATCATGACCCGTTCGCGGCCTATGAAACCATCATGCCGGGTCAGTCTGCCGCGCATCTAAGCGAGTTTTCGTGCCAATCCGCCGACCAACCGATGCAGCATGGCTATGGTGTAGTCAGCGACACCTCGCACTGTGCCATTTTTCCGCGAGGCGGGGTTTTCCATCTGGTGGAAGCAGAAGTGAAGGCTGGAATGATACACCAACTCACCTTTTATGCTGATAGCCTGCGCCTCGGTGATGTTGCGCTGCATTGGGGACGAATTCAGCATCCCGTGAAAAAGGCCGATTCATCGCTGGTATTCATATGGGATACGAATGCCTATCGGGTTCAGGCTCAGAGTAACCGAATGAGCTATCAGGATACACTGCGGATTGTGACGGTGATACCCGGTTTACAGGGTTAGTCGGCTATGAGGGTTAGAAAATCGAATCACGCGGAATGGCATGAAATTTCTGTGAAAATCATATAGAAGTGGAAAAAACCGCTTTCTATTCGCAATTTTTTGGTCTATTGTTAGGTCATGAGGTTATAAAGAGCATGAAATAGTAAGGATTTTGTTAGGGAATGGTCGCTATGACAGGCCTTCATACTGATACACGCGCACGATGGGGAAAACTCGAACCGGAAAAGTTCGTGGGTGCTGTGATGTACGGAACCCTCCGCGATAAAATCAAAATGGCATACATGGTCATCAGCGTCTACACCCAGATCATCCACAGTCTGCCGGGAACCGCCTCGATACAACTGCGTGAAGCGCCGCCCGGTGGCCCTAATGATGTCACCAAACTGCGCGATTTGCTCAAACACATGCGCGCCTGCATCACCGACGCGAACGATATCATTCAGGGCGATATTCCTACGCTGCCGCTGGAAGCCTATACCCCTGAAGGCTACATCCTGCATACTGTGCGCGATGTGCGCCGCTACATTGTCCATATTGACCGGTGGGCATCCGCTATCGAGAATGATCCGGATATGGATTTAACGCCGCTGCCTGGTCTAAATGGAAAACGTGCCGGAGATGTCGCTACGGACATCCTCAAGCACGTTGCTGAAATCATGCAAATTCTCGATTTTGCGCAAAGTTATGCCGAACACATCCGGCGTATGGTCAGCGGAGTCTAGACCGCGCGGGCGTTGTCCTTGATGACCTGTAGTTCCTTCGTATCGCCTTTTCCAAAACCGGTATAGACTGAGACGCTGTTGGCATAACGTGGGTTAGCCGAACTGTAGGGATAGGAGGCCGCCATGTCCACGATTCCGCTGGCAACCGGAGCCAGCAGCAGCATGGCTAAACGTGCGTCCAATGCCCGTTGGGTGGGAAGCTGCAATTGCAGGAAGCGTTCTTCCCAAATGGTACTGGCCTGCGGCAGCAAAATCGCCAGCGGTGGGATTGTCTCCGCCTGAATATTGGCAACCAGACCTGCCACACTCTGCTTGATAGGTGTAGCGACCATTTCCAGGGCTTCGGGCAGCACAACAAAACCGTGAAGCTGCATCCATTCCTGTTTCTGGGCTTCAATAACCGCGCTGATGACTAACTCAGCACAGCTCCGATTTTTAAGATAGGACGATTCTTTTTCCGCTGGTATACGCAGGTAAACGGGTACAGTTGGCATATCATATCACTTTCAACAGGTGAATTCACCCGACAGCATGATTATATCAAATTCAGATGTTCTGGATATGTTGAGGAATACGAGATTCGTAAAAAGTTTCCAAATTGAGTACAAAACTTCACATTTCAATCGGGTATTCCTAACCAGCGATACAAGACCATAAGCCCTATTCTAAGCGAAGATCGCGCTTGCCACATGCCCAAAGCGCTCCTCAAGCTGCTTGACGTGACCAAAATCCTATCATCGCCTTTGATCTTTACAAAATTTACAAAATAAACCTCTCTTTAACCTTTCAGACTATCCATATAGTTCGTGATGCCTTGTTCGACCTCATCTACACCAATACCATCGCGTGTCCAATCCCAATCGGTTGGAGCACCCTGGGCTACACCGCCTGCCTGTACCGCTGCCGGTTTCCACAGCGCAATAGCATCGGGCGTAAAGGGCGCATACCGGATCGGGTCGGATGGCCCCAAAATCATGACGGTATGTGCCCCGGCTGCGGCGGCTAAATGGGTCATACCGGTATCATTGCCTACATAGAGCATGGACATCTGCGCCAGAGCGGCAATTTGCCCGAAAGAAAGCTGACCGATGAGCGCTTTATGCGGAACCTGCAAACGGCTGGCTACGGCATCGACCAGCGCTTTATCGCCTGCGCCTCCGATAATGACTACACCTGCGCCATATTTTCGGCTGAGGCGTTCGGCCAGCGCCGCGAAATGCTCGGCAGGCCAGCGTTTGGCATCCATGACCATACCGGGGTTGCGTCCACCACCAGGGTGGATGACCAGAAAAGGCGTTTGCAAATCCGCCAGCACAGCTTTTACGGCTGCACGGTCAGCGTCGTGAACGGGCACATTTGCCCAACAATCTTTTGCATCACTACCCAATGCTCGAACCGCGTCCAGATACACATCGGCCTCATGGCGCGGCTGGTGCGGGTCAATCGGTGCGCGGATATTGTAACCAAATCCGCGTCCGGCGCTGTCCAATCCGGCTCTAAATGGAATCCTAGAAAGCAGGACAGCAAGACTCATCAAAGGCGAGCGTACCAGCGATACCGCCAGATCAAAATGCCCTGAGCGCAACTGGCGTACCAATCGCATGAATCCTACGGCGGATTTTACCGGAAGCGCTTCCGAACCCGTGTCCAACACAGTGTCCAGCAGCGGGTGATGTTCCACGACGGCTTTTGACCAGCTTCCGACAGCCCAGGTAATATGTGCCTGTGGATAGCGGCGGCGGAGTGCCTGCAAGGCGGCAGTTGCCAGCACGACATCTCCAATGCAGCAGGGCAAAATTAAGACGATGCGCTGGGGATGCATGGGGGCTGGTCGCTGTGGGATAAAGCGGCTGAATAAGGCGTAAAACGTGATATGTTCCTTATGAATAAACCATCCGATTCAGGCGGACACGATATATCGTGTCCCTACAAAATCGGTAAAATTCTATTTCGTTTTGTCGATTGATTATTATGGAGGATATAGCTGAAAAAGACATCTTTTTGCATTAGAACATTACAAATTGTTACCTGATAATCAGATGAAAACAGGTAAAAAGTATGTGTATGGTTTGTAATCGTTTGTAGAACTAAACCAATTTACTGTTTATCTTCAGCGCTGCATCGGATAAATCTCTAATCGGACGCAGCAATGCTGCACCCCTACGACAATCAATTTTTTTCTACAGGCAGTTAGTTGCTCGACGAAGCATTCAAGTGGGCTGCCAGCCAGCGCTGTGTTTCCTGTGGCGAATACAGTCGTACAACCTGAAGATGGGCATATTCTGTACTCAATAACAGCGGATACGTGCGGTGATGTTTCTGCCGCGATTGCACCGCCCAGAGAAAAAGCGAATCCCGGCTGAAAAAGGCTCGCCAGCGTTCCCGGTTGCCATTCCAAAGCAGTTCGCCGCTGTGGACACGCCGCCATGTCCGCCGCGCCAGCCGCCACCAGATTACCCACAGCGGATAATCCAGCCAGACGAGCAACTCCGCCTGTGCCCAGATCAAATCGCGTGCCTTGCTGTAATTCCCATCCACAATCCAGCATTCGGCTTTCAGCAGTTCAGCCAGCCGTTCCCGAAATTGATCGGTAGGCGCTTCGACCCAATCCGGCATCCAGTGGAGCGCGTCGAGTTCGATGTAAGTATAACCCAACCGCGCCGCGAGTTCCCGCGCCAGCGTCGATTTACCAGAACCCGTTACGCCGACAATCGCAATCCGTTGTGGAAAAGCATTACGCGCTGGAGGCGGCATTTCCACCTTGACCCTTTCCCTGCTGATTATCCTTATTTTCTTCCTCGATTGCCAGTTCAGCTTCAATGGCAGGGTTGAAGTTAATGGTATATCGCCGCAATTCTTCTAATTCCTCCCAACTCATCCAACCCTCACCATTGGTTTGATTCCGCTGGCGGTAGTTTTTGTCAAGATGGTCAAAGAGATCACTCAGAATATCAGAATCAAAATCAAGTTTCTTCTGCTTTTTTAGCGAAAATCGTGTGTCTTTTTTCGCTAAAGTATAAAGATGTTTTAGTGGGTCTTCATTTGGATAATCCGCCCACTTCGTATCATACTGTCCATAAAGTCTCTCAAATGATTCGAGCATCATGTAAGTGGTGTAAGGCCACTGTCCACACATCACTACCCAGGTGATGACGGTAGCGGGGTCTTTCCCCATAACCTTCGCCCTACCATTAGCCAATACTCGAACCAACCGATACACATTGGTCATGCGTTTGATGTGACGTGGATTAGGCCGCAAAAAACGCGACAGCGACTGAAAGGCTTGCACTTCCACAGGCTCAAACGCCAGTGTACTGACAGCCTCCTCCTGTTGTTGGGGGGCTTGCTGCTGTGGTGGATTGGGTGTTGTATCAACTGACGGTGCGGGTGTTTCAGGTTGATTATCATTTGTCACTGGAGTCGCTGCCGCACCGGTTATTTGTCCGGCAATTTCAGGCGGTGGAGCGAATTTGTGCCCATCCTTCGGGCTTAGTTGGAGTGCGAGGAAATTCTCGATGTCGAGATAATTTGGTTCGGGGATACGAAATGGGATTTGCACGATTTTGTCCAGATACTCGTAGCCAGAAGCGCCAGCCGCACCTAAAACGCCCTTGTAATGCTCTTCGACGGCTCTTGTAATAATACGCGCATCTATTCCCATCACGACGACAAATCGTTCGAAGTTCAGCAGGAGTTTGATGGCCTGTAACATCTGAACCGCTTTTTCAGGTTCACAACGATCCAAATCATCAATCAGAATCAGTACCCGCTCGTCATCCCGAAGCTGCTGCTGCAAGAACTTCAGATCATCGCTGGTATCCACCATCTGGTCAAGGTATTTGCCATATTCCCGTTCCTGAAACAGATTGGTAATCCATTCACCCATAGGGCGAATAAATTCGATGATTGTTTTAAACAGCCCACCAATCAAAACTGGAACCAACAAAATCTGCACAATATCCACTAGTTGGAGCGGGATATTCAGGATTCGCGCCCCTAGTAGGATGAAAACGATAATCCCCAGCAGCACCATCCCCAGAATCATGCGGCGCTTTTTCTCATCCGCACTGGGATAACGCAGATTACGCCATAGCTTGCGGAATGAGAGTATGACCCGTTTGCGTGTTCCCATTCCTCGCTCAAACTCATTCATTATCCGGCGCACTAATCCTGGCCAGATAACTTCTGTCGCGCTGTATTCCCAGGCATTGAAGCGCACTATGTAGATATGAACAGCTTGAGGGACAGGTTTAGCCGCTTCTTTGATGACCTCAGCATACATAGAGAAACGCAAGGATCGCGCTAAATCATTTCTTGCTCCGACGACAGTTGATCTTGCTTGCTGCCAGCTTTTTTGTACCCGATAGCGAATCTGAAACCAGTGAAGTCTTCCCCGCCACGCTGTCATCCGGCGTATTTTGATAAGTCGGTAGCGAAGATGTGGCAATCGTCCTGTTCTTATTCGTTTGATGCGAGGGCGTTTGGGATACTGTTTTTGTAGTTCTAATTTCTCTCGGTGTTTTTCTTTTTCCTGTAAATCCTCGATAGTCCAGTTAATATTGTCCAGCAGAAAAGATTTACCCATTCCCCATGAGCCATAAATGCCGATGGTCAGCGGTAAGCTGGTTTCATAGGCGCGAATCAGTGCAACAAATGCTTCAACATAGACCTGAAACCGCAATTGATCTTCCTGCCGAACCACATCATTGATAAGTTCATTCCTACTACCCATTTTGGGTACAATTTTTGATGCATGTGTCGATTGCTCCACAGGTGGGGAACCAGATATCTCTATGTTGATTGGGGCGACACTATCTTGGATTACTTCTCTAGGTACATCAACCTCATCAGTAGAGAGTGCCGAGGATATATTTATTGTTTGAGTAGGAGGGTATTCTGGTTCAATTATTCCTTCGGGAATTAAGGCGGCATCCATTTCATTCCCAGCAAGCACATTAGATTGCTCGATCTCGCCAGGAGGTAAAGGTGCATCCCCAGTTTTTATATCCGCTGGGAAGGTATCAGTTCTCCTCGACGTGATGCTTCTTCGCTGTTGCCAAGTTGCTAAAGCACTCGTGAGATTCGCCCGAAAATTATCAACTGTGGTGAAGAAGTTTATTATAAGGGATTGGGAAATTCTCTGTTTGAATACGTTTAAGCGTTGTGCATCATATTCACTTACTGAATCGGCTGGCCAAGGGTATTTTGGATCAACAAGGAAACATAGGCGATCAATGCCTCTTTCCCCAGCATAGTCGTATTCAACTTCTACGACACTTCGATCATATCCTGGTTCGACGTAACCATAGCGATAAGCAATAATCCCGATGTAGAGATCAGCTTTGTCTAGTTGACGTTTAACCCCCTCAGTCGCACCAGTTGCCGCAGCGTCAAAATATTCCATAGCAATCGGGAAAAATCCCAACCTGAGACATGACTCTATAGCGGCTTTACGATAATCTGCTAGATCACGGCTAGTACTGCTGATATAAACAGAAACTCGTTCCGCCATTATTTAAACTTCTCCTCTTATAGTTCTTATTTATCCCGAATTATAACTTTATTTATTCCAATCTGCATACAGCTATATCCACAAACCTAGCTTATTCCTAAATAAAAAGCGACTACTTAGCCGCTCTTTACTTGAAACTCGATACTCAAAACTTGGAACTAAATCATGCTCTCGCCACCATCGACATTGAGGGACTGCCCGGTGATGAAGCGTGCCGCGTCTGAGCAGAGGAAGAGCGCCACATCCGCGATATCTTCCGGCGTACCATAACGCCGCATGGCATTGTTGGGAGGAGTATCAGGCTGTGGATTCAGCAGTTCGGGTATATTACCGGGACAAATGGCATTCACTCGAATACCAGAGGCCGCAAATTCACGGGCGCACTGTTTGGTCAGGCCGATTAATCCGGCTTTGCTGGCGACGTAGGCCACGCCATCCGGGAGCGGGTCTGGATGTCCAGCGGTGGAGGCGATGTTGACGATCACGCCGCCGCCTTCATCCGCCATTACCCGTCCCAGCAGTTGGCTGCAAAAAAACGCGCCTGTCAGGTTGACTTCGATGATGCGCCGCCAGTCCCATTCATCCAATTGGGGCATGGGGCCAGTTTTATACACGCCAGCGGCATTGATGAGGATATGGATACCGCCAAAAGCATCCCGCGCGGCTTCGATGAGCGAACCGACCTGAAAACGGTTGGTTACATCCGCCTGCCAGCCCAGCGCACGCCCACCCTTTTCGGTGATTTCACCTGCTATACGTTCGGCGCGATCCGGATTCAGATCATTCACGAGGACGGCAGCACCGGAGGCAGCCAACGCGAGGGCGATTGCTCGCCCTACATCTGCGCCTGCTCCGGTGACAATCGCATTTTGTCCAGCCAGATCAACGGTGAAGCGACTCAAATTGACTTGAGCCAGTCTTGAATGGCACTGTCTGCGCCATAGTGAAAGCGGTCTGTACGGGGGTCAGTCAGCATCCGGTCAGCGTGGGGAGCGACATAATACGATGCGCCATGTTTGTAAGCATCATTGTGCGCGTCACAGGCCAGTTTGCCGAATTTTTGCCAGGGGTTCCAGTCTTCCTGTCCAACAACGATCAGCAGTTGGCTTTCAATGGCTTGCACAGCCTTTTCATCCAGACGATTGGTTGCCAGAATCACGCCGTAAGGCATTTGAATGCGGGCAAAAAGCCCGAAGGAACTACCTAGCAGACCCGTTCCTGCGTCCTGAGCCAGAATGACAACGTGTTTTCGATCTACGTGGGGTTGTTCCAGTGCGATTTCATAGGCATTCACCGCATCCTGTGTGGTCGAACCGCGTCCGCCTGCGCCGCTGTGTCCGGTTCCGCGCTTGTCCCAGCGGAAAACGGCATAGCCAGCCGCCAAACCCGCCTCAGCGAAATGACGATAGCCCTTCCGGTCATCGCAGCCAGCATGATGCAGGATGAAAATCAAAGGAAACGCATGAGTATGCGGCAACGGTGTGGGGTAATCAATCTGACCGGCTAAACGGACTCCATCACCGGCAAATACCAATGGCTCGGTATGACCGATCTGGATGCGTTCCAAGACCTGATTCGCTGACATGGCTGTTTCTCCACCTGGCTAATCGAAAAACGATTTTTGGACAACTACAAACAAATTAATATTTTGAGATGTCGGAAGCCAAAATGAGAGAATGATTTACAGTATAGCAATACTTTACAATTCTTGCAGGGCTTTTTCAAGGATATTTAGTAAATTCGTTGAAAATGTTGCAAAAGTCGGGAAATATGGGCAGATTAACGCATCTGAAGACCATGATGGTTTTTGACTTTGCGGGATAGTTGAGACTGATTCGCCCTACCGTCGACAGCAGCGCAACGAGGGATTCGCGGCGATTCCGTTAATCCAAGAACTCGAAGACAAATTTGGATACTTGACAAAAATTTGTGTACACTATACACTAATGCGTATATCGTACACATTTAGAGGCGTAGGTATGGAAAAGACACGGCGCGAACAAAAGCGCGAAGATACCATCAACGAGATCAAAACCATTGCACGCCAGCTCATGAGTGAAGGCGGCACCAATGCCCTTTCGATGAGACCGATTGCAGCGGAGATGAAAATGAGCGTCATGGGGCTGTATCGCTACTTCGAAAATCGCGATGCGCTCATCACGGCGCTGGTGGCGGAAAACTTTAACGCACTGGCGGATGCAATGGAAGCCGGACGGGATAACGAACCCTCTGATGATCCACGAAAGAAACTGTGGGGAGTGTTGATGGCCTATCGACGCTGGGCGGTTGAACATCCGGTGGATTTTCAACTCAATTACGGTAATCCGATTCCCGGCTATGTCGCACCACGCGAAATCACTGTCCCGGCAGTCGTGCGCAGTTTTACCGTCACGATTGGCCTGATTGAGGAAATGCTGCAAAAGGGTTTGGCAATCCCCCCACCGCCCTATGATCGTGTGCCTGATCGCCTTGAGGAAGGTATTCAAACCGTCATCGAGCGTGATGGCTATCCGATTTCACCGCTGGCGATGTATCTGGGGGTGGTCGGCTGGGGACAGTTACACGGCATCATCATGCTGGAACTGTTCAATCATATTCAGCCCGTAGTCAGTGACAGCGCCGCTTATTTCGAGGAGCAAGTCAAAGCACTGTTTACGGTTATGGGCATAGAACTCCCTTAATTTCATAAAGCTTATTTGAATCATCGGATATTTTTCCGGCGTGCCTTTCGCCGGACTCGTTTAGTGCGCCCGTTTTCCGGGCATAGAAAGGGAATCATCATGAAAATTCATGCGATCAGCACTGGAACAGTAGCGATTAAAAAGCGTCAGACCGCAGGTGAGGGCAAAGGCTTCGGGCGACTGATGAACACCCTGCTCGATAAAGAGTGGACACCCATGCTGCCGATATACGTCTGGGTGATTGAACATCCGGAAGGCATGATCGTGGTGGATACGGGTGAAACCGCGCGAACTGCTGAACCGGGCTACTTCCCCTGGTGGCACCCTTTACCGCGCTTCGGTGTACGGATGAATGTGAGACCAGAGGATGAAATTGGCGCGCAAATGCGAGGATTGGGTCTCTCCCCGGATGATGTGCGCTGGGTACTCATGACGCATCTGCATACCGATCATGCTGGCGGAATGCATCATTTCCCCAAAGCGGAAATTCTGGTATCGAACACGGAATATCAGGCCGCGCTTGGTTTTAAGGGCAAGGTCAACGGGTATCTGCCGCATCGCTGGCCTACATGGTTCGCGCCGCGCCTGATCGACTTTCCCAATCAGCCCTTCGGTGCATTCCCCAACAGTCTGCCGCTCACTAAGGCTGGTGATGTTCAACTGGTCGCTACACCGGGACATACCGTAGGGCATTACTCGGTCATTTTGCAGGAAGACGATCACCAGATTTTCTTCGCCAGCGACACCTCTTATACCGAAGCCTTTATGCTGTCACAAACGGTTGATGGTGTGTCACCGGATGTTTCTGCCGCCGCGCAAACATTATCCAATATTCTGCGCCATGTAAAAACTGTCCCTACCGTTTACCTGCCAGCGCACGATCCCGAATCGGGTCGGCGTTTGGCTGAGCGACAAATCGTCCAAATCGAAAACACTACAATCTAAGGAGCTTATGATGAGTAACGAACTGCATGTCATTTTTGGAACGGGACCTATCGGCTTATCGGTCATGGAAGCGCTGGTCAGTCAAAACAAGCGCGTCCGCATGGTCAACCGCAGCGGGAAGGCATCTGTCCCGGCGGGTGTCGAAGTGATGGCAGGCGATGCTACTGATGCAGCTTTCACCAGTAAAGCAGCACAGGGCGCGGCTGTGGTCTACAACTGCACCAATCCGCCCTACACTCAGTGGCCTGAATTGTTCCCGCCACTGCAAGCCGGCGTTCTGGCAGGTGCAGTGTCCGCCGGAGCAAAACTGGTCGTGATGGAAAATCTGTATATGTACGGTTCGACAGGCGGTAAAACCCTGACCGAAGACCTGCCTTACGCTGCCACCACGCGCAAGGGGCGTGTCCGGGCAAAGATGGCACAGGATTTGCTGGCAGCGCACAAACGCGGCGATGTGCGCGTGACGATGGGTCGCGCCTCAGATTATTTCGGCCCCCGCAGCATGGAGTCAGCGATGGGCGAACGGGTTCTATATCCGGCGCTGGCTGGTAAGGCGGCGCAGTTCATCGGCAATGTCGATCTGCTGCACAGTTACAGCTATATGCCGGATATTGGCAAGGCGCTGGCGATTTTAGGCGAACGGGATGAAGCCTTAGGCTGCGCGTGGCATATCCCCAACGCGCCTGCCCTGACGACACGCGAATTCATCAGCAAAATTTATCAGGCCGCCGGACAGCAGCCACGCATCTCCATGATGCCCAAGCTGATGGTCAAAGCGCTGGCGCTGGTGATGCCCATTTTGCGCGAAGTGGATGAGATGGCTTACGAATTCGAGGAAACGTTCGTCGTGGACAGCACGCCATTTGAAAAGACCTTCGGGATGACTGCAACGCCGCTCGACGTAGCGATCCCGGAAACGGTGAAGTGGTTTCGCGCCCATCCGAAACAATAGAATCAGACAGCGGATGTCGCGGTGGGCAGTATGATGCGGAAGGTGCTGCCCACATTCGGGACACTTTCGACTTCGATGCTTCCGCCGTGTCCTTCAACAATCTTTTTGGTGATCGCCAGACCCAGACCGGAGCCTTCGCTGGCAGCAGTATTTTGCGAACGGTAAAAACGCTCAAAAATAAGTGATAATTCTTCCTGACGGATGCCAACACCTGTATCCTTAACTTCAATCACGATCCATTCTGGCTCGCGCACATACAAGCGGATAACCACTGTGCCATTGTGCGGCGTATAGTTCAGGGCATTAACCGCCAGATTGGTAATGGCGCGGCGAATCTTGGTCAAATCCCCCAGAACAGGTGGCACACCCACGCCGGGAACGAAGCTGAACTGCTGATTTTTGTCCAACGCCAGCGCTTCATATTCCGCCACAATCTGGGTGAGCAGGTCTTTTAAGTCTATAGCCTGAAAAGCGAACTCCTCAGTAGCACGATCCAGCTTTGCCATGCTGTCCATATCTTCCAAAATTTTAACCAGATGCGAAACCTGCTTTTGCAACACCTGGGCGTAATGTTCGCGGCGTTCCGGGTCGCTGATGAACTTTTTGAGCAAATACAAACTGTTATTGAGGGTCGTCAGCGGTGTCTTGAGATCATGAGACGTATCGCTGATGAGGTGCTGCAAGGTCTTCACCCGTTCACGCTCAACTGCCAGTTCCAGCCGTTCCTGTTCGGCCTGACGGCGCATGGTGACATCCCGGCTGGTCGAAACCAGGGCGATAATCTGGTTGTGACTGTCGTAAACCGGGCTGTAGGTGTATTCCAGATCGCGACGACCTTGTGTATTGGTCGGATATTGTAACCAGAGATCACTGATCGCTTCCCCGGTTGAAAAGACTTCATCCCGCTCACGCTCGAAACGCTCACAAATTTCCGCTGGATACCCCAAATCCTGATAGGTTTTGCCGACCACTTCGTGCAGCTTCTTGCCATCGAGAGCCATCGGGTTGGCGTATAAATAATGACCAGCGCGGTCAAAAATCGCCAGTTGGTCAGGTGTGGCAGTCAATACCGTATCGAGGATGTTCTTCTGTTCCTCTAGTTTCATCGTCAACTGCTTCAGGCGCTCATCAGCCTCTTTTCGGGCGGACACATCGCGCGAGACACTGGTGAATTCATGGGCAACATCACTGCCAGGAACACGAACGGCTTTGCTGCTGGTTTCCAACCAGATATAGGTGCCGTCTTTTCGGCGTACACGATAGGTAGACATGGAACGTTCGGTTGACTTCAAAGTCGCCCGTAACGCATCCTGCATCATAACCAGATCATCTGGATGAAAAATTTCAGTTGGATAACGCCCGATCAACTCCGAAGCCTCATAGCCGAGCAGGGTTTTCACCGCCGGGGAGATATATAAGAACATGCCATCTGCCCGATGACGCACGATCATATCAGTTGCGTTTTCCGCCATCAGCCGGTAGTGCATTTCACTTTCCGCCAATTCCCGCGCGCGCTGCTCCCGGCGGGCGCGTGTCTGATGGCGAATAGAGTGAACAATGAGCACATACGCTGAAATCGTCAGGTTCAGAATGAGCGGTGGGGCAGCCCTTGGGAACATCGTTTCCGCCTGAATCACCAGTACAATCAGTAAGGCGACATTACCCATGACCACCAACACGGTGGTAAATACACCGGGAAAAATCACACTGCTGAACAATAGACCAACCGGTATGAAGAACAGCGCATCACGATATTCAGGCGAGATTGCCGCCAATGCCAGCGGTTCTACCGTCACCAGAACCGTCGTCAGGAGCGCCACCAGCGGATAATAGCGGCTTCGGATGCCCAAATACGCCAGCAGCAAGCCAGTGATCGTCACCACTGTGAGAGTCAGATAGGGCGAATCGCCGCGCCATAGCAGGAAAAACGTGACTCCACTGACCGCCAGCAAGAGCAGCAGCAGCGCAGTCAACATTTGTACCCGCGTCCGGTCTTCGGAGCGGGTGAGGTTATCTACGGGACGAAAGAGCCTCAACCACTGGGTACTGAAGCTCCGATACTCGGCACCGATGCGCCGGATGATGAAGTGAGCCATGTACGACACCAAATATGCGTAGGAAGAAAGTACCAGCTAAGAATTATTGTAGGGTACAGCACCTTTCAAAAACCTTGTCTATACGAATCATCGTCGTACAGTGCTTGCTACACCACGCGAAAAGATGGTTGTAAGTGTGTTACAGTTTATTTACCTGTGTTATTGGTTAAACTGCTGTACGGCAGCTAAGACAGGTTTAGCCGAAAAATCATAGAAGATGTGGAATAAGCCAATTTGCGTCTGCTGATAGGTCAATCCTTCCGCCGCAAACACGTTTTCCAGGTATATATCCAGCGCGGGGAGATTGGTGGTGATATAGGCCACACGCTCGGCATTATCCGCCGCTTCCTGATAGGGGCGATAGCGATTATCAGCGGGGTTGTAACTCAGATCAGCTTTGTAAGGCAGCGCGGAACTATATTGCAGCCGTTCGTCACTCAGGAAGGCCAGACGGAAGGATACCCAGTAATTGCTGTAGCCGTTTTTCAAATCATGCGATTCCAGAAAATCAACCAATTCAGCGTCATGATCGTTGGGGATATGCGAGATGGGATCAAACTGTGTGGTAAAGCCCGTCGACTCGCTCGTCGCCGCTGTGATTTGCCCCGCCGCCTGATAGCCGATTACCAGCAAAACAAGCGCAAGCGGCAGTATACGCCGGATCAAACGGGCTTCATTTTCCGGCATTAACCCTACTGCCAGTGTCGCGATCAGAATCCCTAACGGCAGCGAGAGCGGCAGAAAATAGCGTCCGGTGGGATCTGCGCCAAAGGTGGAAGCGACGAACAGGATGAAAAACAGACCTGGCATCCCGATGGTCAACGCCCGTGCCCCAAAGCGGAGTGGAGAGTGCCGACGCAGTCGATAGGCCGCTGCCAGATATATCACGATTGCAACGATACCGACCAGCGGTAAAAAATAGCCATCAGACCAGGGAAAGCGCATTCCGACCAGCGTCGGCAAGCCGATGACAAATAATCCGAGTGCGCGTTCAACTGGCGGTACATAGCCAATGCCGATACCCTCAAACTCTCCGCTCTGGCGATTGTTCAGAAAGGTGCCAAGCGCTGCGTGATTATGATTGAAATCGAATATCCACCAGGGCGAGCTGCCGATGAAAAAGGCAACCAGCGCCAACCCGATCATCGGCGCAAGTCGAATGATTGAACGTTCGCGAATCAGCTTCACCATAATCAGCAGTCCAATCGGCAGCACATAGGCGACAATCAAGCCGTTTGTCCACCAACCTACCCCCGTCACCAGTCCCATCAGCGCCCAACGCCATACGGAATTCGCGTGTTCGGATGTGACATCGTAGGCCAACAGCAGCAAAATACTGCCGAAAATCAGCGTTTCGTTGTATCCGCCAAGAGTTGCTGTCGTATACAGGGCAACATTGACCGTCGGCACAGCCAGCATGAACCCGGCAATCGTGGCGATCATTACCCGTCCGGAAAAACGCCACGCCACCGTGAATCCCAGTGCGACCACCAGCATATACAGCAGACTTTCCACGATGCGAATAGTCATCACGGATTGTCCGAGCAGTTGAAAGCCAAGCGCGATCAGCCACGCATCGAGACTGCCCATGTAGGGTTGACCGTAGAAAAAGGTGGGGCGTTCGCCCTGCAAAATATGCCGCGCCATCAATCCGACTACGGCTTCATCGGCATGGAATGAGACAGTTCCGCTTGCCAGGAGGGCAATCCGGGCCACCAGGGCAGCGAGCAAAACAACCAGCAGCATTTGTAGTGGAAATTGGGTGGTCTTAGTTGGATGTGCTTCGGATGTCATTTGTGTGCAACTTTTATTGACATGGATACGTAAAGCATAGCAGGTTTTGGAAGAAGTATATGGTTGAGATTGGGGATTGACTTTAGCCATTTTCGAGTGACTAAAACCGTTATCCTAAATAACTAAAAACCATAGTAAATACTTAATCCAAATTTAAATTGGTCACGGGGGAAAGTTGAACCCTTAAAACCCAATTTGAGCTTGCGCAGTTAGAAGTTTTGTGCTACAATATTTAAGTGAAATTGATCTGCAAAAAGATCGAAAAATAAGGAGGGGTTATGGTTCAAAAAATGGCTTTTGCTAAACAGCCTTTATCCACCCAGACCACACCGACGGAGCATAACTGCCAATGCTATCGCTTACCTCCACTGGCAGCGGCGATCACAGCCAAGAGACGCGAAATGGCGACTCTGCCACCAGCGGAACCGCAGCAGATTGAAATCTGTCTGTCACCGCTGCTGTGGTCAGAATCGTTTGGTCTGCTGGTCGATGGTTAAGATGTGGGATACGGGCGTATCAAGGCCAGCACATGTTCCAGGCGCTTAAGATCATGTGAAAGCTGACGCGCAATCGCCCGGCCACATTGTACTAAAAATTCATAACGACGTTTTTCATCATCATGCTGCCAGGATGCATACCGAATAGCAGCAGCCAGCAGATCATCCGAAGGGACTTCAGCGGCGTTTAACACCAGTGGAAAAAAATCCTGATGCCGGGTGAAGTCCAAAATCACATCCCGTGTACATTGTTCAACAGCAGATAAACTCATCGGCGGACGCGGCGGTAAGCTGTGAACGACTTCCCCACTTGTGAAGCGATAGCCGATGTTCAAAACGCTGATTTCCATCGGAACCATGCGGTTTTCGCGCTGGTCACGCAAAATACTGTTGTTCACTGAATCAGCCATAACCAATTCATTGACCAGCAAATCATCCTTGATTTCAACGGCGTATATCAACCCAATGACGCGGATGTTATCCTCATTGGCGATGGGGGCGCTGACAAAACCGCCGAAGTCATGGCGGTGGTCAACCCGATTGCTTTGTGTACCACAGGCAAAACCGCGCGTGCTGGCGCGTAAGACCCGTCCTACCAGTAAATCATCCTGTTGTGCTGCTACCATTTCACCCTGATTCCTCAACTCACTACAACTCATGCTGACGCATATTGCTGCGGGCAAGCTGTTTGCCCCACAGCTTGGCGGAAAAGACCAGTGGGTCAACTTCGGGCTTATGCATACGCCATTCCAGCCGGATCATTTCTTCCAGCTTTTGCTTATCCTTCGCGCTGACCACCGCCAATTCATCGGCGCGGGTGATGGCATAGGGATAGGGATTACGCCCCTGCATTCCGCACTGCGACACCAGTAGCGCATGGAGTTCATCGACAGACTTCTTATCCCGCGCGACCCACATGGGAATATCGACACGGGCAATCGATTCGCGCGAACTGCCAAAAACCTTCAGATAAAAATAGGCGATTTCGTAATTCACACCGCGCTTTTTGTACTTCAGATTTTGCGGCGAGTTCTGCACCATCAGGGCGGAGCGTTCACCGGGTTTCAGAATCGCCCGGAACAGATCGACATCGCTCAACCCTTCCAGATCGCCAGAGTTGAGTTCGGTGTGCTTGACTTCATCTTCGGTCAGGCTCATCAGATGCAGCAGGCGAATCACCAGATGGCTGCGCGAGGGGTTATCGACGTAGCCCGCCAGCAGCGCCCCGGCATCATGCAGATGCACCAGCGCTCCATGATATTTATGCTGAAGTTCTTTCGCGTTGGGAATATCACTCGTGACCCAGAATAACAAGCGGTTATCGTAGAGCGTGACCAGTGGACGCGCCTCGTCTTTCAACTCCCAGGCCATTTTGGCGAGTTCATGCATTTCCTGTGTCGTGCGCATCGCGTCAATCGTGCGGTTTCCCAGTACACGATTACTCCGGTCACGCACCCGTTCGGGATGATAGACCAATTTGGGAATTGTGATCTGAACGGGGGTACGTTCGTCGCCGTGATAGTAGACGAACAAGCCGATATTGGTCAGGAAATAAGGAACGCGCCACTGTTCATTCGGGTAAATCTGCGAACCATCGGCGGCAATCAAGGTCGCGCTGGCGGGTTCCTCCGGCACGGGGAAGGTATCGCAGATGCGTTCATGAAAAGGCGCATCCAGCGGTGCAGCGCCACGATAGCCGCTCACATCCGGGCGGCGTACCAGCTCAATACGCTGATGAATGGCATCCAGATCATCCGCCGCATAGAAGCGGTCACGGGCGATTTGCAGACGATCACTAACATCAAAATCCAACTGGTGAATCATGCGTCCCAGCTTGTCAAGCTGGTCAACTAGTTTGTTAAATTCGAGCGCCAATGCATAACCTCATCGACAAATGTTAGAGTTCCATTTTCGTAATGTTATAAAACAGGTTAGCACTGGCGTTCTATCCTGTCAAGTAAAGCGACGGTTAAAGCGGTCTGTTGAGGGAAATTACGGGGAAATGACAAAAGTCCTTCATGACTCGTATCCATGCTGATACGCGGCTATTACAGGTCAAAAACCGCAACGACAGGGTTATGATCGGTAAAGCTGTGTAAATGTGGCGAATCGATTACCTCGCATGAGATCAGCTTTTTATGAATATTCGGGCTGACGAACAGATAATCCAGTTGATAATACTGAAGCGTTTTCTGCGGCGCACGCCATGTGCCTTTGCTCCCGTCATTTAAGCAGTCCACCAGCCCGAAATTGCGTACACGATCAAACAGGATGCGATGCGACTGGTATTTTGGCGGTCTATCGAACTGCGGACTGGCATTGAAATCGCCGCCCAGAATCACGCGCTTGCGGGAACGCCCCAGAATCGGTGTGAGATCGGACAGGATGCGGTGCAGCGTAGAAATCGAGTGACCGTCAATCATCTGTCCGTAGAGCGAAATGAGCGTGATCGGCTGTTCATCAGGCGGGGTGAAATGCGAAATCGTCACGGTGCCAGGATGGGTATAGGTCATCAGTGAGGATGGCTGCTGCAAGGGAATATCTCGCGTCAGAATGCCCGTTCCCCAGCGACGCTTATGAATTTCGCTGCACACGAAATTGGGCGACTCCGGTTCACTCGTCCTGACCTCTTGCAGGCAGGCAATACTCGGCAGGTTGCTATCCGGCAGATACTCCCATATCAACGGCGCTTTACGCCGCCGAATATTCCAGCTCACAACCTGCGTGTGCATCCCTTAGATGACTCCCAAATCCTTGCCGACTTTCTCGAAAGCTGCCAGCGCGGTTTCCAAGTCCTGGGGACTATGCGCGGCGGAGTTCATCACGCGGATACGCGCTTTGCCCTTCGCTACAGTGGGGAAGCCAATCGCCATCGCGAAAATGCCTTCCTCGAACAACTTGCGGCTGAACTGCTGCGCCAGCGGAGCCTCGCCCAACATAACCGGGACAATCGGCGTTTGCGTCACGCCTGTATCAAAACCCAGCGCCGCCATGCCTTTTTTGAAGGTCTCAGCATTCGCCCAGAGGCGGTCAACCAGTTCAGTTGATTCTTCCAGCAAATCGACAGCCGCTAAACAGGCTGCTGCATCGGGGGCAGTCACGGCACTGCTAAACAGGAAGGGACGCGCACGCTGCTTGAGCCAATCGACGAGAATCTGCTTCCCGGCGACGATGCCGCCCATCACGCCAAAGGCTTTCGACATCGTGCCGATTTCAATATCGACCTGCCCATGCAGATTAAAATGATCGACAATGCCGCGTCCACCTTTGCCGAGAACGCCTTCGCCATGCGCATCATCAACCATCAGCAAAATATCGTACTGCGAGGCGACTTCGTACAATTCAGGCAGCGGGGCGATGTCGCCATCCATGCTGAACACACCATCGCTGATAATCAGCCGCCGTCCATATTCTGTCGTCTCCTCGATTTTGGCGCGGAGATCATCCACGCTGTTATGCTCGTAGGCGACGATTTTCGCGCCGCTCAGGCGACAGCCATCAATGATGCTGGCGTGATTCAGCCGATCGCTGAAGATAATATCGCCCTTGCCAACCAGCGCTGGAATCACGGCGATATTGGCATTAAAACCGCTCTGGAAAGTGAGTGCCGCTTCAACGCCTTTGAATTTCGCGAGACGGGATTCCAACTGGGTATGCAACGTGGTTGTCCCGGCAATTGAACGGACGGCGGCTGGCCCGATGCCCATTTCATCGATGGCTTTTTTAGCAGCCTCTTTCAAACGCGGGTGATTCGCCAGTCCCAGATAATTATTCGAGCAGAGATTCAGGACGCGCTTGCCATCAATTTCCAGCCATGCACCCTGTGGTGTCTCAATCGTGCGGATGTTGTTATACAGCCCTTGTTCTTTAAGAGCCTTCAGTTCGGTTTCAATCCAGGTGAATTTGGTAGACATCATTTTCCTCAAGAAATAAATGTGAATTAATCCCAACAAACACGGCTCATGATGAGTTGAACGACATCATCGGTGCTAAAACCAGCATCCACTTCTACCTGTCTGACCAAAACCTCGCCGGATCGCATCTCGTTTAAGACCCACTCAGCGCCGCGACCTCGATAGACTTCGTGGAAAGCGGGTCGAATCTGCCCGGATACTTCGTCATACAGGAAACAGTCCGGCGTGGCATCTTCTTTCTTTACCCGGATACATTTGGTTTTATCGGTCATATCGGTAATCGTGACCGTCAGTGGATTCCGATTGGCTGCGGTGGACATACAAAGCCTTCTTTCAAAAAATATGCAGGTCAATCGTACCCAATCCTGGCACTGGCGCAACATGTCCAAGCCCGTCCGAGTCTTAGCGAGGAAATTGATCTTGAAGGTGTAGAAATGATGACGAGACAGGTTACTCCCGCACAGGATTCAAGCTTCCACCGTGATGACTATATTGCCCTTTTTCTGCCCTGAATCGGCATAGCGGTGGGCATCAGCGGTCTGTTCCAGTGGATAGCGTTTATCAATGACGGATTTAATCTTTCCCGCCTCAATCAGTTCTTTGAGGAACAGCAAATCTTCGGTGCGCCGATCTGCTGGCCCAAATATGATTTGCCTGCCGCCGCTTATCGTGCGCCGTCCTCGAAGCATCTGTAACAGTCCGGGATTGGCCGCCAGATAGCGTCCATTGGGCTTGAGCAAAGCTACGCTGCGCGAAAACGAGGCTTTGCCGGGAACGTCCATAATGACATCATAAGTTTCAGGGCGGGTGGTGAAATCTCCCTGGGTGTAATCCAGCACATGATCTGCGCCAATCGAACGCAGCATGTCTAGTTTTCCGGTGCTGTCCACAGCCGTCACTTCCGCGCCGTAGTATTTAGCCAGTTGCAGCGCAAATGTGCCAATGCTGCCGCCCGCGCCATTAATCAAGGCGGTTTGACCGGGCTGGATATTCGCTTTTCTCATGAAATAGAGGGCTTCCAGACCCGCAACCGGAACAGCGGCGGCTTCTTCATAGGTCATGTTGGTTGGTTTGAGCACCAGTGTACTATCCTGCGATTGAGCAGGCAGACAGATGTACTCGGCATAAGCGCCTAAGGTAAGACTGGTCGCGGCAAAAACCGCATCTCCCGGCTTGAACTGGCTGACCTCTTTACCGACAGCCTCGATTTCCCCAGCGAGTTCCTGTCCGAGTATTTTATCGCGCGGGTTGATGACCCCCATATACAGCCGTATCGGAAGCCTGATCCAGAGCGGGAGTTTAAAACTGCGAATCTCACAATCCCCGGCGGTCACGGTGGTCGCATGGACGCGAATGAGGACTTCATTGTCCTTCGGGATCGGTTTTTCAACTTCTCTCAGGTGAAGTCCATCGGGTGAGCCATATTTTGTCCAGACGATTGCTTTCATGAATTCCCCTAGAGCTAAGGCGGATAAAAATCCTCACCCCCTAGCCCCCTCTCCATTGCATAGAGAGGGGGAATCAAGACCGAGGGCTTATCCGTATTTAAAAGTGAAAAGGCATTATCGCGTCCCCACAAAAACGGTTTATTTTACCTGACTTGTCCATCAGGCCGCTACACTGATGACAACTTTCGCCTTGGCATGTCCTGTTTCCAGGTAGCGCAGCGCTTCGGCAGTTTCGCTTAAGGGGTATGTTTTTTCAACTACTGGAACGATTTTGCCAGCTTCGAGCAGTTCTTTTAAAACCACCAAATCTGCCTGATTAACCTTCGCTATCCCCATGAAACCCAATTTCTGACCGCTGAATCGACTCACCAGTGGGCCTAAAAGCAGCCCCTCGAACAGCCCCCGGAAGATGTGTGCTTTGGACATCCCCGCCATCACAAAGGTACTGGAAGGATTTAGAACACGACGGTAATCCAGAATCGGATGAAAACCGTTGACCGCTACAATCAGATCATAACGCTGACTGCCTTTGGTGAAATCTTCTTTGGTGTAATCAATCACATGATCTGCGCCAATCGAGCGTGCCATATCTACATTGCCTGTGCTGCATATCGCCGTGACCTCAGCGCCGAAAGCTTTGGCAATCTGCACCGCGAATGTGCCCACACCACCCGACGCGCCATTGATAGCAACCTTCTGTCCGCTCTGGATATGACCTTTATCGCGCAGACCTTGCAGGGCGGTCAGTCCTGCTACCGGGACGGATGCTGCCGCCTCGAAGGTCACATTAGACGGTTTCAGGACTAAGGTATTTTCCCGCGCACAGGCATATTCGGCAAAAGCGCCGTGCGCATTACCGAAGACTTCATCGCCGGGTTTGAAGCGTGTTACAGCGCTGCCCACTGCCTCGACCACTCCGGCAAGATCAACACCGACGCGCGGGTCTTTGGGCTTGGAATATGCGCCCGAAATAATGCGCGCCAGCAGTACACCTCGAATGGTCAAATCCAGCGTATTGACGGAAGCTGCCCGAACTTTGACCAGCACCTGATTCTCTTTCGGAACGGGTTTTTCCACCTCAACCAATTGAAGAATCTCCGGGCCACCGTATGCCGGACACAGAATCGCCTTCATCTGCACATTCCTTTAACAGGATTATGATGCTATCGAGATAACGACTTTTCCTTTGGCGTGGCCTGATTCAAGAAAGAGCAGTGCTTCAGGAATTTCGTTAAACGGGACACATTTATCAATTACCGGGCTGACATTGCCGGCTTCAAGCAGTTCGCGCAAAAAATCCAGGTCTTCTGGGGTGGGTCGCACCATCACAAGACCTATGTTCTGACTGCTATTTTTTGAAATCCATGCTCCCAGCAGAAAAGCCTGAAGAATCGCAGACACAGAACCACCGATCAGGCCATACGTCCCGCCAGGAGTTAGCGCGCGTCTGTAAGCGAAAATCGAACGATAAGCTACAACATCGAGAATCAGGTCATACTGCTGTCCGGTTTTGGTGAAATCGTCCTGCTTGTAATCCATAACATGATCTGCACCAATCGAACGCAGCATATCCAATTTCTCCGCGCTGTCCACGCCGGTCACTTCAGCCCCAAAATATTTGGCAAGCTGGACGGCGAATGTCCCCGCGCCACCACCCGCACCATTTATCAACAGTCTTTGACCCGGCTGAATGTGCCCTTTATTGCGAACGCCGTGTAGGGCGATAATCCCTGCCGTTGGAACAGCCGCCGCCTGCTCGAATGACATCCCGGCTGGTTTACGGGCTAATGCCTGTTCGGGAACGGCAACATACTCCGCAAAAGCGCCGAAACCATACTCCGTTAAGTCACCGTACACCTCATCACCGGGTTTAAACCGGGTCACATTTTTGCCCACTGCCTCAACCCGTCCTGCGATGTCGGTTCCGAGGATTCTATACATCGGTTTTCGAAACCCTCCGATGCGAATCAAAAACGTTCCACGCAGGTAGTCGAGGTCGGCTGAGTTTATGGACGTGGCGTGAACTTTTACCAGGGCTTCATTGTCCTTAGGCGTTGGTTTTGCTACTTCCTGAAGATGAAGAACATCTGGTGATCCATACTGTGTATAGACAAGCGCTTTCATAGCTTTCCTCAGAATTACAGGCCTTATCATGCCACCGTGACGATAACCTTACCTCTGGCGTGATTGCTTTCAAGATAGCGGATGGCTTCGGCGGTTTCGGCAAGAGGATAGCACCGATCAATCACGGTGACGACCTTTCCACTTTCCAGCAGTCCTTGCAGGAAGAGCATATCTTCCTTGTTGGGGGACATGGTTTTCATGAGGCCGACCTGCTGACCACCTGCTTTGGAACGTAACGGCCCCAGAATCATGTGTGGAAACAACAGGCGGAGACTCGTGAATCCGGCTATGGCGCAAATCCCCTGCGGAGTCAGAGCGCGTTTATAGTCGGTAATGGTGCGATTGCCCACCGCGCAGTAAATCAGGTCATAACGCTGCCCCGTGCGGGTGAAATCTTCTTTGGTGTAGTCGATGACATGATCCGCGCCGATGGAACGCACCATATCGAGATTACGGGTGCTGCATACGGCGGTCACTTCTGTTCCAAAGGATTTGGCAATCTGCACCGCGAATGACCCTACGCCACCGGACGCGCCATTCACCAGCACCTTTTGCCCGGCGCGAATCTGCCCTTTATCGCGAAGTCCCTGTAAGGCGGTCAGCGCGGCGAGGGGCGCACCCGCTGCGGCATCAAACGAGACATTGGCAGGTTTCAGGACAGTGTACTCTTCAGAGGCGCAGACATATTCGGCAAAACTTCCCATCCCCTTCAGGCTGGTTTCGCCAAAGACTTCATCACCAGGTTTAAATTCGGTCACGGCATTCCCAACAGCCTCAACTGTTCCAGCGAAATCCGCGCCGAGTTGGGTATGTCCGGGTTTGAACAATCCGGCTTCCAGACGCGCGAGAAAGGGGGTTGCCCGCATCAGATGCCAGTCGGCTGGATTGGCGGAAGCGGCATGAACCTTTACCAGCACCTCATTGGCTTTCGGAACAGGCTTTTCAATTTCTTCCAGCCGCAGCACGTCTGGCGATCCATATTCTGTGTAAACAATGGCTTTCATGTATTCCCGTCCCCTGTATATATTGCGTTATGTAGAGTACGAGAAATATTGCTGTAATGTTGCAAATTGAGTACAGGCGAGGGAAAACGCATTCAACTCACCTGACTGATCCACTGCCACGCCAGCATGAGTCCCTGCACATCGGCGTGGAACGTGACCAACAGGCAATAAATTACAGCGATTCGCATTTTTAAGATTGTGAATAGTAGAGTAGAATAACCAAATTAGTAAATTCTTTCGGAAAGAGATCATGGCAAAAAGTGTTTTCATCAGCTCGACTTCGAAAGATTTACTGGAATACCGTGAGGCGGTGGATAAAGCCATTCGGCGGCTGGAACTACGCCCGATCAATATGGATGATTTCGGGAGCCAGCCGGGTGGTGCCAGCGGCGTGAGCGTGCGCGAAGTTGGCAAGGCGGATGTGTTCGTCGGGATCATCGCGCGGCGTTACGGTTATGTGCCAGCGGGCATGAATCAGTCTGTTACTGAGCAGGAATATGACGAGGCGGTACGGCGGCATATCCCACGACTGATGTATTTACTCGACCCGGCAGCAGACTGGCCAGAAGAACGCATTGAGGCCGATGCCACAGCACAGGCAAAGTTAGCCGCGTTCCGGGCACGGATTGAACAGCATGAAGTCCGGAGCCTTTTTAGCACGCCGGAATCACTCGCGGCGCAGGTGACAGCCGATTTGACCAAGCTGCTGGATAAAGGGCAACGGGAGCAGCGCAGGGCACGCCTGCTGACTACAGTGGGGGCTGCTCTGGTCGTGATGGTGATAATCGGACTGCTGCTGTTGGGCGCACTGCCACAGGGACAGCGGGAAAATCTCCTGCACAGCGTCGGCCTCGTGCCGGCTTCGGCAACACCCACCGCCACTGCCACACTGACCAACACACCAACGCCCACATCAACACCAACCAATACAGCTACGCCGACCAACACGCCCACGATTACGCCAACCCCGCTTGATGGAACTCCTTTCGCCAAAGCTGAGGTGGGTGTAATTCTGGCCGATTTCAAACACATCGACAGCAGCGCCCCCAATGTTGAGCCAAATCTGGAGCGCGAATTTACGAATGCCAATATCCCGTTCGTGCGGGTTCATCACCAACTGGCAGGCCGGGACGAGGCGCGAGCCGTGAGCGAAGTTTACCAGGCCACGATTGTGATGTGGGGTGAGGTCGCCAAAGGCGGTATCCAGGTCTATTTTGAAGTTACACCACGCCAAAGTGAAATTAAGACCTCTATCGACCAACTTCAGGTGGATGTTACGCAACTGAAATCCTTTGACGCTTACGTTTTCAAGGGCATGGACAGCCTGTATGTGGTCGATTTCACGCTGGGACAATTGCATTATTTCGAAAATGACCCGATAACCGCCCTAGATTATCTGGACAAGGCGGAAGCACTGATCCCGGAAAGTCGGGCAGAGGCAGCCAAAGCCTCTGCCCTGTATTTATACCGGGGGAATACCTATCTCAGTTTACGTAAACTTGATGAAGCGGTAGCTGATTACAACACTGCGATCCAACTCGACCCGGAAAATGCCCTGTTATATCTGGCACGGGGCATGACCTACAGTATCATGTACAAATTAGATGAGGCACTGAGCGATTACGATCAGGCGTTGACCCTGGAACCAACAGGCTATGCACCTTATGGAGCCTACCTGGGGCGGGCATACATTTATCTTTTACTCGACAACATCGAAGCGGCGAACGCCGATATTGAACAGGCCATCGCCCTGCAACCCGATCGCAGCGATGCTTACAGGGCGCAGTCATATGCCGCTGAACAAAGGGGCGATTACCAGCAACAAATAACCGCTCTCAATCGTGTACTGGAACTCGAACCGGATTATGCATTTGCCTACCGGGAGCGCGGCAGTGCTTACCGGAAATTAGGCGATGAAGCTCAGGCACAGGCCAATTATGCACAGGCGCTGGTCTATTACGATCAGGCTGTGCAAGAACAACCGGATAGTCCTACCGTATATATCGCGCGTGGTGATGCCTATAAAGACATGGGCGATAATCCTCGCGCGCTGGCAGATTATACTCAGGCTATTCAATTACAACCCGGGATCGCCTTTGCTTACGTCAATCGCGGTGAATTGCAGTGGGCTATGGGCAATTTACAGGATGCCCTGGCTGATTTTGACCAGGCTATCCGGCTGCAACCCGATAATGCTTTTATTTATAGTGACCGAGCGCGCGTGTATTTTCAATTAGGCCAGCCTGAAAAGGCGATTTCTGACTTCAGTCAGGCCATCACGCTCAATGGGGATTTGGATTTGTCCTATAGCGGGCGCGCTGTGGTTTACGTCAATCAGCAGCAGTTCGATCTGGCGCTGGCGGATTTTAACGAGGCTATTCGGCTCAATCCGAAGTCAATATCGGCCTATTATGGAAGGGCGCTGATTTACTACGGCTTCCAGAATCGGAATGATCTCGCTCTGGCTGACTATAATAGACTGATTGAGCTTGACCCTGGAAACACAACGTTTTACATAGACCGGGGCAATGTTCAGTTGGACATGGGCAACACCGACGCAGCACTTCAGGATTATGACCGCGCCCTTGAACTGGCACCGGATAACGCCGATGGATTTATGGGACGAGGAAAGGCTTACAATCAGCTTGGCGAATACGAGAAAGCGATACTGGATTTTGACCGCGCTCTCCAATTTGACAGCCAAAATGCATATGCATACGCTAATCGGGGTATAGCCTACGAATCCCTTAACAACCATGAACAGGCAATCCATGATTTCAGTCAGGCGATTATGCTCCAGCCTGATACACCTTTTGGTTATTATGCACGTGGCATAGCCTACAGCCGTCTCGGGGAATATGAGAAGGCAATTGATGATTTCGACCACTATATTGGACTGCAACCGGATGATCCCGATGGATATCTGAACCGAGCCTTTGCCAATACGCAGCTTGGAAAAACATCGGAAGCAATGGTGGACTACTGGCAATATGTCAGCCATCGTGAGACAAAAAGGACGACGCTCGATCATTTTGAGCAGGGTAAACCCACTGAGATCGAGATGCATACAGGCTGGGTGTACGCGATTCCATTGGAGGGATTAGCAGGGGAGACGATTACGGCAAGCGTGGCATCCGTCGAACAAGGGTTGGTTGATCCGGTGGTGATTATGCTGAATGCTAAGGGTGAACCTGTAGCCTATAACGACGATCTTTCGAGCGATAATTTCGACTCGATCATCAGCGATTATGCCCTGCCTGCTGATGGAATCTACACACTGATCGTCAGTCATGCTGGCGGCGGGTCAGAGGGCAAAGTCAAAGTGTCTTTGGAAGTGCGACACACTACACCAGAGGCCACTGCTGAAGCAACGACCTCACCCTAGCGCGAAGGATGTGACTCGCTTATCCACTGCCACGCCAGCATGAGACCGTTGACATCGGCGCGGAGGTAGGCGCAGGGTTTGACCAGCAGAGCGTGATCATTTTTCTCGCGCCAGCGCAGATAGGCCATCCATGCGGCGAAGGCATCTTCACCATCCGGCCAGCGCTGACCAAGATGTGCGCCGATGCTTTTGATGCTGAAGCTGGTCACAGGCATGGTCACGGTGTGGTGATAGGTTTCCAGCAGATCATGCAGACGGGGTTCGAGCAGTTCGATCAATTCCGGCGGGGCGCTCTGCCGTAAAACACCCACTTCATATTTGCTCCAATGGTAGATCGGGCCGGGGAGCGTGGCGGCTTCGTCAGCGATAATCTGCCACGCGGCAGCGACATCTTTCACCAGCAGCATTTCATTTCCATCGGGCAAAGGGGCTGTCCCGCTGGGGAGATGCGGCGCGAGCATCAAAATGCGCACGGGTTCGCCGGGTTTTTGAATGCCGAAGCTCCAGGGTTTGCCGGGGTCATACTCGGTTTCGATGTCGAGCATCAAACCGGGCAAACGACATGTTTCAGGAACAGGAGCGTGCCAAACAGCCTGTCCAGTCAGCAGGGCTTCAGCATGGGCACGGATACGCACGGATTTAACTTTGCCGATGCCTTTAAAGCGTATCAACTGCTGCGGTGTCATAGCGGCGATTTCGTCCAGACTGGTGATGCCCAATGCGTCGAAATGTTCCAGCGTCATGCGTGAAATGCCGTGCAGATGATGCAGACCGAACTGGCGCGGCTTAGGCATGGTTCTGGCCTGCCGAACATCTGCAGCCAATTGATACAACTCGGCTAAATTGTGGCGACCATTCGACAAAAAACGGCGCACCGCTTCTTCCAGCGGAACGCATTCCACCGAAACCACTTTTTCACCATCCGGCGGGTTGAGCGGCTTGCCGATGAGGTTGACTTCCCCATAGACCACATAGCGATACGAGTCCGGATATGGCAGATGTGGTTTATAAGACCGCTCGCCTTCATTATGGCAGCGCCATGCGCCGAGTGGAGATGAATTGACCAGCGCCGCGCCTGCTTCTTCCAGCAGTTCCCGGCAGAGCGCATCGCGATAATGCTCATTCGCTTCGAGCGTCCCGCCGGGAATTTCCCAACTGCCATCTTCCAGACGCAGGATGACCCACTGGTCGCCTACGTGGGGCACGATATTGACATTCGAAATGAGATGTTCCGGCGGTGGCGCGTCATGCGCTTCGAAAATCGCGTGGGTTGGCCCCCATGACCAGACCTCCGGGCGGAAAAGGTGGGGGTAGTCATTCGGGGAAATTGGGTTCATTTTTCAGTGCGGTTCATTGAAACATTTGTTTTGTCCGCAATTGTAACGCAAGACCCATGAAATTGGTCATATCAAAATGCTTGACATAGAGTGTGCTCTAGCTTGTAGCATGGCTTTTGAGTTTGAGAAAAGGATTGATCAATCGATGAACAAACTACGTACAACCAAAGCAATCGCGGAAGAAACGGGCGTGAGCATCCACACTCTGCGCTACTACGAACACATCGGCCTGTTAGACCCGGTAGAGCGTGCCGGGAACGGACACCGCCGTTACACGGACGAGGATGTAGCGCGGGTGAATTTTCTGCGGCATTTGCGCAATACCAATATGTCCATCGCGGACATCCAGCGGCATATCGAACTGCACCGCGCGGGGGCAACTACCCTGCGTGAACGACGGCTCCAACTGGAAGCCCAGCGCGAACTCATTCGCGTACAGATTCAAGCGCTGGAAGCCACCGCTCAACTGCTGGATGAAAAAATCACCCACTACATGGACATGGAAAGCAAGCCGATAGAAGAAGTGATGCCCTACTGCACTGGTTTCCGCCGCGATCTGCAACTTATTGGCAATCAGGAGGAAACAACGTGAGTCAAGCAGTCGTATTCGTCACCGGAAGCAGCAGTGGTTTTGGATTTCTGATCGCGAAATCACTGATCGAACAGGGATACACGGTCATCGCCACCATGCGTGATCTTGCGGGTAAAAATGCGGATCAAGCGAAAGCGCTGAAAGCAGCAGCAAAGGGCACTTTACATCTGCTCGAACTGGATGTCACCAGCGATGAGTCGGTGAAAAAAGCTGTTGAGCAGGCATTAAAGCTGACCGGGAAAATCGATGTACTGGTGAACAATGCCGGGATTGGCGGCGGCGGTTATACCGAAGCCTTCTCAACCGAACAGTTCCAGCAGATTTTCGATGTGAATGTGTTCGGGATTCAGCGGGTAATGCGTGCCCTGCTGCCTGCTATGCGCAAACAACATTCCGGCCTTATCATCAACATTTCCAGCACACAGGGGCGCGTGGTCATTCCGTTCGCTGGCGCGTATACCGCCTCGAAGTACGCGCTGGAAGGACTGACCGAAACCTATCGCTATGAACTTTCGCAGGCGGGAGTCGATGTCGTCAGCGTGGAACCGGGTGGATTCATGACCGGGTATTGGTCGAAGCTGATTCCGCCCGCCGACAGCGCCCGCGCGACAGATTATCCCGATATGACCCCCGATGGATTCTGGAAAGGCGTAGTCGGGATGCTGCAAGGCGAAAACGCACCCAATCCTCAAGCAGTGGCGGATGCAGTCATCCGGCTGATCGAAACCCCTGCTGGTCAGCGCCCCTTACGCACCGTTGTTGACCCCTTAACCGGAGGACAAGCACACGCGACCATCAACCAAACCACCGATCAGGTTCAGCAGCAGTTGCTCACTGCCTTTGGCATGGGTGATCGGATTTCGGTCAAGAGCAGTTAAACAGATTGGATAAAATCGAGATGGGTTGGCTCAGGTCAATCCATCTCCCGGTTGATGCGAAGCCGATTGTATATTTGAGTCACAAATGATCTTTCATCTGCCGAGTCACATGCGAGATGACAAATTCAGCGCTTTCTTCAATCGGTCGATCGGTAGTATCCAGCACGGTGAAGCCGCCCCGTTTAAAAATGCCGCGCGCAAATTCGATTTCTTCCAGCAGTTCGGACGGCTGGGTATAGGCCGATGCCTGGGCAACACCGAGGTTTTTCTGGCGGCGCTGGCGAAATGTAACCAACTGACCGGGTTCAATCGTCAGGCCAATCACGCGCCAGCGATCAATTTCAAAAAGCTGCTGAGGCGGGACTAATTCTCGAACGAGCGGGACATTGGCAACCTTCCAGCCGCGTGTTGACAGATACATGCTCAAAGGTGTTTTGCCGACACGGGAAACACCTGCCAGCACAATTTCCGCCAGAGGCAATTCATGGGGCTTACGCCCGTCGTCGTGGTCAACGGTGAACTCAATGGCTTCGATGCGCTCGAAATATTCCTGGCGGAGGTGACGATAAAGCCCCGGCTGACCGAGCGGCTGGGTTGAAAGCGTCCGCCCTAACTCAAGCAGCAGATTCCCAATCAGGTCAATGGCGGTCACGTTATGTCTTTTGGCCTGTTCGGTCAACGCGCTGCGCAGATAATCGTCTACCAGGGTATGAACAATGATCCCACCGGAGGCTGCTACGCCGCTGACGACTTCCTCAATTTGCGCGGCAGTGCGAATATCCGGCACGATGATGAGGGATGTCTGAGCGTCGGGGAACTGCGCCAGCGCGGTCCGTGCCAACTGTTCGCCGCTGACTCCCTTGCCGCCCGATACCACATAAATGGACAGGGGATTCATGAGCCTGCTTGCTCCGTTTTGTCTAATTGTATTCCCCTATTGAACTGAAGAGCAAGATCATGGGCTGGCCTGCGCGGTCAGCCCATTGGAACATTAAGCAGGCGGAGTGGGATAGACGAATTCCATGCGTTCGCAGTAGAGGCTGGCGGCAATTTGCTGATCGTTCATAGTAGTGACCAGCTTATAAATCCCCAAACCGAAGAAGTTGATACGTGCCAGTTCGGTTTTGCGATCCGGCGCGAGGAAAACCAGATTGCCCGTCTTCTCATGAGCAGTATCACTGTTTCCCTGAACGACAAAGTCTTCAAACCAGTTGTACCACGTTTGGAGATCGGACACAGGAAAGGTTACGTGCAGGTCAGGGAAATCGATGGGTAAAGACTTTTGGGGTTCCCGGGATATACCAATATCCTCTGTTGTAATTTCCTGCTTGACTGTCAAGGCATCAATCTTACTGACCCGTTTGCATTCCAAGCCATCAATATTCAGTGCGAAATTGGATACCTGCCAGGCCTTAGCGTTCTTCACAAGCGCTGGCGGAGCTGCTCCTTCGCCAAATTTGAGTTTCACATGCTCAGGCGCGAGTTTGAGGGTCAGATAAGCCGCATCTTTAGAGGATGCATCCAGCGCGGGAATGGTGGTTTCGGTAATCAGTGCCTGGAAAAAATCCTGTTCGCCAAGCGGCTTCTGGTTAACATCATAAGTCGTGATTCTGCCATCCCTGCGCCCGTGCTTACCCTGCCATGAAGTGCCAATCCAATCGTAAATGGCTTTATCCAGTGACAGATCGAATTGCAGGATAAGGGGTTCATAATAAAGAGGGCCAAGATGTTTCCCCACAAAATAAGCTGGGGAATTTCTCTCTTTAACGAGAACCGATGAGGGGTCGCCACCCTCGCGATTTTTCAAAAATCCGACAGAAACCCCACTCACTTCCAGAGTGAATCGTCCCGATGTATTTCCCTGCTTTGATACCGGCATACCAATCCCTCCCCAATTTAACCGTTGGAGTCGATTGTATGAGCATTTGATTCAGGGAGCAATACAGCGGGCAGTACAAATTCGCAAACTTATTAACAGGCTGTATCAAATCTGGCCTATCGTTTCAAGTAACGGATGATACGTCGGGCGGCATCGCGGCCTGCTTTGAAACGGGCGCTCAGCGTGAGGCCGTTGTAGTCGCTGCCAATTAAGGCTACCCCTTGCGGGAGCATTCTTTGCATACGCCTCATATTAACCGCGAAGTCGGGCATATGCGGAGGCAGCGGATCGGCTTCTGCCCAATGACTGACACGCGCCATAACCGGCTCGCGCACCGCCTTAAGCTGCTCATGTACAGCGGTGATCAAGGCATCCGACGCGGCTAAGGGCGCGGATGTGCGCAGGCCGACATGCAGCAGAATGTGACCGGGCGGAACGCGATCCGGATGATCTGTCCACCAGTAAAAGGCTACCGCCATATCCCAGGGCAGTGATGGCGGCAGTTCAAGGTCTTCCCGGCGATAACCCAGCGAAATGCGGGTAATGGTATCGTAGCCATACTCAGACAGGCGATTGCTCAGAGTGGGCTTCAGTGCGCGGAACATACGGGCGGCATAACGGGCGGGCGCGGCGACAATGAGCGCATCCGTGTCGAGCATCAGGCCATTTTCCAGACAAACGGTATAACGATCATTGAGTATACCCAGGCTGCTGACCGCCATTTTGGTCATCACCGTGCCGTTGACTCTGGCAGCGAGCGCGTCAATCAGCATTTGTGTTCCAGATGGGAAAGCCAGCCACTGCGGGAGCAGACGGTTAATCTTAGGCGATTCAATCGAATTGCGATCCTGTCCCCCGTTGACCCGGTAGAGGGTATCGTTCAGGTTGAATTCGCTCAGGAAGGCAAAATCATCCGACTCCGGGAAAGCAAATGCGCCGTTATCGACAGTAAACTTGTCGACACGTTCTGAGCCTAGACTGCCCCCCAACCGTTTTTTGACTTCAATCAGGCGGTAGGGAATTTTCCGTTTTTCCAGTTCAACTGCGGCAGATAAACCACTCAGACCAGCGCCGATAATCACTACATCATGCATGAAGCCATTCCATAGGTTACAAATTAATCGATTGGATTGTACAGCACCCCTCGCCGCAAATACAGCTCAGCGCTCGTCATCCATATCGGGCGGCAGCCAGCCGAAGGGCGAATCCTCATCCATCAGTTCAAAAGGATGAGCCGGATTCGGAGCGGGTTTGTTCTCTCCGGGTAAAATCGGTGGGGCGCGGCGGGCTTCACGGGCGCTGTTCCGCCTGCGTAAATCCGACCCGTAGTAAATCGTCTTGGTGCGATTGGTATCCAACGTGATGCGCGCTACACCGCGCGCCAACATATCAGCCGGCATCGGGGCAACCCGCCCGAACCAGAACCACGACAGAATCGGCGTACTGCCGAGAATGGTCATCAGCACATAAAATGGGTGGCGCGGTTTCCCTCTCAGATAGGCAATGGGCGCACGAATCACCGTCGCTTTCAGCCCCACACGCTCGATATAGCCTTCGGCTTCACGTTTTGCTTTCAGGTAATGACCGTTAATCCAGGGCGCACGTGCGCTGCTCATCAAGACCATATGCGGCACACCATCGCTCACGCACATGTTAGCGACATTGCGCGCAGAAGCGAAATTCAAATAATGATGATTCAAGCCCTGCGCTGGATCAGCCGTCATGCTGCCCACCGTATGAATCACACTCATATTGCCGCGCGCCCGTCCCCGTAAACTGGCAGGATTCCACACGTCCGCCGTGTACCAGCGTGTGCGCTGCGCCAATGGCCCCAGCTTATCTTCCGCACCGGGACGCACCAGCAGCGTCACTTCTGCGCCTTCTGCCAATAAGGCGGCTGCTATGTTATCGCCCAGGAACGTGCCGCCCCCGGTAACGAGTACCCGTCGATTATCCGCCATCTGCCGTCATCCTAATCCGTGAGCATCTTCACTCACGCCCGAATTGTAGCGGTAGACAACAGCCCGGTCAAAACATCGTGTGAAATGATCGTTTGCCTCCGACGCATTTCTTACGTTACAATCGCCACTCACAACCACCCAAAATGATGAGGCGATTTCTAATGGCAACCATTCGCACCAGTACGGTTTCCCTTCCGGTTAATGGTGATGGCGCGCAGGGCTACCTCGCCCAACCGGATGATCGCGTTCAACATCCCGGTCTTGTGCTGATTCAGGAATGGTGGGGCATTGAACCCCACATCCTTGATCTCGCCCAGAAATTGGCGGTGGAAGGTTTCGTCACCCTCGTCCCCGATTTATATCACGGCAAAGTCGCCACTGAGCCAGACGATGCCCGACGGCAGGTCATGTTCCTGCGCAGCACACTCGACAGCGCGATGGAAGAAATTCATGGCGCACTGCGTTATGTGCAATCGCTGCCTGAAGTTGACCCCAAGCGCATCGGCATCATAGGCTTTTGCTTTGGCGGCAATCTGACCTACCGGGCGGCGGAAAGCTTTCCCGAAGTGGGCGCATGTGTGCCTTTTTACGGCGGCGGATATGACCCCACCCCCGAAAGTGTCGCGGGGGTTACTGCACCCGTCATGGCCTTTTACGGTGAGACGGATGGCGGTATACCGCTGGAACAAATCCAGAAAATCAAATCTCTCTATACTGCTGCCGGGAAAGATTTCCAGGTGAAAATTTATCCGGCTGGTCACGCTTTCCTGAATCCGACTCATGGCGCTTACCATGCTGAGTCCGCGACACGAGCATGGGGAGAAGCAATCGTCTTTCTGAAACAGCGTTTACACTAGTTACGGGGACAATCACTATGGCCGAAACCAATCTGACGAATTTCCATTATTCCTATATTGACCTGCTGCGTCATTGGGACTCCGGTTCGGAACCCTATACTGGCGGTGACGCGCTCTATACCGCTATGAGTCACGGCTGGAAACTGGATGAAACTGTCCGGTACGAAGAATGCTGGTTAATGGGTGGTCGTTTTGTCGTCGTTTATTATTTTACGCTCAAGCGCGGCGGCGAAACTGTTACGATGCCCGTCCTCACTAACCCGCATGTGCGGCGGCTGATGTCTACACTGGATGTCAAACTGGTAGCGATGGGCGATAAGAAAATCAAGCCAGTCGTCAAGCGCTGAACCATCCCTGCGCCAGTTCGACTGCGATCCGCACCGTTTGCAGATGAATGGTGACAATATCATCCACCTGACGTGCATACCCGCCTGCCATGGTGATGGCGGTGGGTAATCGCTGTTCTTTGCATAATCCCAATACCAGACGATCACGGGCGGCTAGTCCCTCCATGCTGACCTTCAGCCGTCCCAGCCGGTCATCACGATAGGGGTCGGCACCTGCCAGATAAATCGCCAGATCAGCCTGTGCCAGCGCCAGCGCTCGCTGCACGCCCTCTTCGACCATATCCAGATAGACTCGATCCTCCGCGCCATCTTCCAGTTCGATGTCCAGATCGCTGCGTTCCTTGCGAAAGGGATAATTCTTCGCGCCGTGAATCGAAAAGGTGAAAATACTCGAATCCCCCGCCAGAATGGCAGCCGTTCCGTTGCCCTGATGCACATCGCAATCGAGCACGACCACGCGCCGCACTTTTCCCTCGGCTTGCAGCGCCCGTGCCGCAATCGCGCTGTCATTGAACACACAGTATCCCTCGCCGTGATCGCGGAAAGCGTGATGTGTCCCACCCGCCAGATTGACGGCGATACCCTCTTCCAGTGCCGCACGACAGGCCGCGATGGTCGCGCCGGATGAACGCCGCGAACGTTCGACCATTCCCGGCGACCAGGGAAATCCAATCCGCCGAATTTCCTGCTTCGACAGCGTACCGTTTTTCACCTTTTCCAGATACTCGGCATCATGCGCTCTTAAGATTTGCTCATCTGTCGCTGCCTCTGGCACCACTAGATTTTCCGGCTTCAGAACACCTTCTGTAATGACCCGTTCACGCAAATGACCATACTTGGGCATAGGAAAGCGATGTTCAGGCGGCAGCGGCAGCACGAAGTGATCGGTGTAAAAAGCTTTCATCGGTTGTTCACGAAATCTTTACAATTTTTTATAGAAGGAATTGTACAGTATTCACAAGGTAACGAGAATCAAATCTTTTAGAATCTATCGTATACTGTTACTTATGTTGAGGGAGTCGTGAAAAAGTCGGGGCAGTTTGTAACAGTCGACTGAAAAGAAGAGATACTTCCACCAGTAAAGAAAAGGCCGGGTAAGTAATATAAGCAAAGGGGAAGGAATCATGACTCATATTGACGCGATAATGATAGAAGACATTGGTGTGTACCGGCATTGGCACGGGCAGTCGGAGAAATTTACGGGCGGTGACAGCCTCGCCACCGCGATTTTCCTAGGCTGGTCGTTCAATCCACTCGTGCTGGTTGATACTTACTGGCACTTCGGCACCCGGCAGGTGCATGTTTATCATTTCGAGCTGCGGCGTGGCAGCGAAACCATGTCGATGCCTGTATTGGGCAACCCCTTTGTAGACCGCATGATTGTCCAGCACGACTTAAAAATTATGCCAGTGGATCGTTCCGATAAACTGCGCATCAAGATGCCGATTAAAGAAAAAGCCTACGCGAAATAGATTTAGACGAGCGCTTTCCGCAGCAAAAAATGACTGTGACCGGGCGGATAGTCCTCTAATTCGGCAACAACCCTATACCCCAACTTTTCGTAGAAGGGGCGCGCCTGAAAGCTGAAGGTTGATACCTCAGCATTCTTGCAGCCATTTGACCGCGCCTCATTTTCTGCCTGCTGCATCAACCGGGTTGCATAGTCCTGCCCACGAAAATCCTCGTCTACCCACAAAAAGCCTATATCGAGCCAGCCTCCCCATAAATCACCCGTGAGTCCACCCCGGATTTTACCGTCTTCATCCCGCAGGAAAATACGGACGGGTTTCCAATTGCGATCTCCCGTCACACGCATGTTGAATTCGTTGATATGATCTTCAATGATGTTGGTATCATCAGCGTTGGCGTTCGGCTCGGAACTGATCGCTATCACATTTTTCTCCTATCGAAATAAAGCTAGATGAGCGACTTTCGCAGCAAAAAGTCACTATGACCCGGTGGATAATCCTCTAATTCGGCGATAACACGGTATCCCAGCTTTTCATAGAAAGGACGTGCCTGAAAGCTGTGCGTGCCCACCTGCGCATTGCGACAGCCATGCGCCCGCGCCGTATCTTCCGCGAGATGCATCAATCGGGTTGCATAGCCCTGCTCACGCAAATCCTCATCAATCCATAGAAATTCGATGGTGAGCCAGCCACCCCATATATCCGCGGTAATCCCACCGCGAAGATTGCCGTCGTCATCGCGCAGAAAAAAGCGTACAGGCTGCCAATTCCAATCCCCTGTCACACGCATATTGAATTCATAAATGCGTTCTGCAATGTCATTGACATCATCGGCGCTGGCATTCGGCTCCGCGTTGATGTGAATGGTCGGTGTTCGCTGCTGATTCATCCTGAAGGACTCTTTCCAAAATATGAAACCGCTTCAGAGGTTAGTCCAACATGCTTATCAAAGCATTACAGCCATCCACTGACTTTTCCGCCAATGTGTATCCGTTCACGGGATGCTTAACAGCGCCATCGCCACCGCCGTCGCCCATGATACGACCTTGAATTCCCCTGCCAGCAGCGCTTTCTGCACTTCCGCGCGGCTCAGATGCAGCAGATGTTGTTCTTCCAGAT